>NZ_JBEOUE010000013.1:0-224561 GCF_040303965.1 Streptomyces sp. NPDC094032
GTCCGGACTGCGACCTTCACTTCGCTGCGCTCGTTACGGGCGCCGCCACGTCCGGACACCCCCTACCCCCACTCCGGCCCCGGCCTTCCGCCCCGGGGCCGGGTGGTGGTCAGGCGCCGGCGACTCGGCCGGCCTCCGGCAGGTTGCCCGCGTCGTTGGGGGCGAGCTCCTTGAGCATGCAGGTCAGGCGTGCCGAGCAGACCCGCTTGTCCTGCTCGTCGGTGATCACGATCTCGTACGTGGCGGTGGACCGGCCCCGGTGCACGGGCGTCGCGACGCCGGTGACCAGGCCGCTGCGCACCCCGCGGTGGTGGGTGCAGTTCAGGTCCACGCCCACGGCGATCCTGGACACCCCGCCGTGCAGCATCGAGCCGATCGAGCCCAGCGTCTCGGCCAGCACCGCCGAGGCGCCGCCGTGCAGCAGGCCGTACGGCTGGGTGTTGCCCTCCACCGGCATGGTCCCGACGACCCGGTCGGCCGAGGCCTCCAGGATCTGCACGCCCATCCGGTTCCCGAGGTGACCGGCGGAGAAGAGCGCGGGCAGGTCCACGCCGAGCGAGGCGTACTCGTCGATGACCTCCTGCGGGAACTTCACGTGCTGCTGCTCGCCCATGGGTCCGGCTCCGTTCGTCTTCGTACGGCTGGTCTGCGTCTTCGCTAGCTGCCTGAGCAAACGCTTAGGCAGGGGTGATTGTGTCATGCACCCCGAAGGAAGAGGCGGCAGAGATGGTCCTCCGCGTACGCCGGCTCATGGCACGGAGTGAGCCGGACCGGGGCGAACTGCGTCAGGAACAGCTGATCGGGTGCGGCCGGCGGCGCCTCCGCGCGGAACGGCTTGTTCCCGTCGCGGATCACGACCTCGCCGCGCGTCCCCGACGCGTCGCGGTACGTGGCCTTGATCGCCCAGTCGCAGGTCTCGGTGCCGACCGTGGCCGCGATCCGCAGACCGCCCGGCTCGCTGCCCCCGCCGAGATCGATCCGCCGCCGGTCGAAGTAGCGCTGTCCCTGGTCCTCGCCCTCGTCGGTGATGACCGGGGTCGCGGCGGGTCCGCGCAGATCGAAGTGGACGCCCGGATAGCTCGCCTCGCCCTGGGCGGGGTGCTCCAGCACGAAGCGGGCGGTGGAGGGACGGCAGCGCACGTCGACCGCCTCCATGCCGGTGACCGACAGCTGGGAGGTGCGGTCGCTGAACAGGTTCAGCCGGAACCGGGTCGTGGGGCCGACCCGTGGCGAGACGACGCCGTCCCGTCCCTCGTCCAGATGCGGGGTGGTGCCGATGACCCGCGCCCCGAGCGGACCGAGCAGGCGCCAGACGTCATGGCTGTAGTCCTTCGCCTCGACGTCCAGTGCCATCAGGGAGCGCTGCTCGGCGGGGGTGAGCGTGCGGTCGAGGACGATCGTCCAGTCGTCGTCGTCGAGCGCCGAGATCTCGGTGTCGGCCGTTGCCGTGAACGGGGGCTTCTCGTCGTTCAGTCGGTCCTGTGCGGCGTCCTCGGCCCGGGCGCGGTCGGTGGCGAACACCGTGTCGTAGACGTAGGTGACCGCCTGGGTCAGCAGCGTCGTCGCCAGCAGGCCCGCCGCGATCACCACGAGACCCCGGAGCAGCACCCGGACGCGGCCCCGCCGGGTCGGCGGCACCGGGCTTCCCGGCGCGATCCGTTCCAGGGCGAGCGCGCCGAGGGACGGTCCGGGCGGCTCGGGAGCCGTCGGCGGGGGAGTGGGCGGGGCGGGGACGGTGGGCGGGTGCGGCGGGGGTGGTGGTACGACCGGTGGAGCGGGTGGCGCCGCCGGTGCCGGAGTGGGCGCCGGGGGTGGGGCGGCCGGCGGTGGCGGGAGTGGTGCGGGCGGGCGCCGCTCCGGCGGGTGTTCGTCGGTGGGTGGCGTGGACAACGGGGCCCCCGTGGCGTCCTCGGCCGGCGGCCGGCTGCCGTGGCGCGGGAGTGGAGGATACGGGATCCCCGGTCCCCCCGCGCCGTATCGAACCGGTCAGTCACCCGCCGGTGGGACCAGCCGTACGATCACGGACTTGCTCGCCGGGGTGTTGCTGATGTCCGCCGTCGACTCCAGCGGCACCAGCACGTTGGTCTCCGGGTAGTACGCGGCCGCGCAGCCGCGCGTGGTCGGGTAGTGGACGACCCGGAAGCCGGGTGCCCGGCGCTCGCTGCCGTCCGTCCACTCGCTCACCAGGTCCGTGTACGCCCCGTCCGCGAAGCCCAGCGCCGCCGCGTCCTCCGGGTGCACCAGGACCACCCGGCGGCCGCCCTTGATGCCGCGGTAGCGGTCGTCGAGACCGTAGATCGTGGTGTTGTACTGGTCGTGCGAGCGCAGCGTCTGGAGGAGCAGCCGGCCCTCCGGCACCTTCGGGTACTCCACCGGCGCCGCCGTGAAGTTGGCCTTGCCGGTCGCCGTCGGGAAGCGCCGCTCGTCGCGCGGCGCGTGCGGCAGCGTGAAACCGCCCGGGTTCGCCGCCAGGCGCGCGTTGAAGTCCTCGAAGCCGGGGATCACGCGGGCGATGCGGTCGCGGATCGTCGCGTAGTCCGCCTCGAACGCCTCCCACTGCGTCGCCGACGCCTCGCCGAGCACCGCCCGCGCCAGACGGGCCACGATCGCGGGCTCCGAGAGGAGCCGGGGGCCCGCCGGCGGCAGGTTGCCGCGCGAGGCGTGCACCAGGCCCATCGAGTCCTCGACGGTGACGACCTGCTTGCCGCTCTTCTGTATGTCCTTGTCCGTGCGCCCCAGCGTCGGCAGGATCAGCGCGCGCGTGCCGGTCACCGCGTGCGAGCGGTTCAGCTTCGTCGACACGTGCACCGTCAGACGGGCCTTGCGCATCGCCGCCTCGGTGACGTCGGTGTCCGGGGTGGCGCCCACGAAGTTGCCGCCCATGGCGAAGAACACCTTCGCCTCGCCGTCCCGCAGCGCCTCGATCGAGCGCACCACGTCGAAGCCGTGGTGGCGCGGCGAGACGATCCCGAACTCCTTGTCCAGCGCGTCGAGGAACGCGGCCGAGGGGCGCTCGAAGATGCCCATCGTCCGGTCGCCCTGCACATTGGAGTGGCCGCGCACCGGGCACACCCCGGCGCCCGGGCGCCCGATGTTGCCGCGCAGGAGCAGGAAGTTGACCACCTCGCGGATGGTCGGCACCGCGTGCTTGTGCTGGGTCAGGCCCATCGCCCAGCAGACGATCGTCCGCTCGGACGCGAGCACCATCTCCAGGGCCCGCTCGATCTCCGCCCGGGACAGGCCGGTCGCCGCCAGCGTCTCGTCCCAGTCGGCGTCCCGCGCGGCGGCGGCGAACTCCTCGTATCCATGGGTGTGCGCGGCGACGAACTCCTCGTCGACGGCGCCAGGGGTCTCCAGGACCAGTTTGTTGAGCAGCCGGAACAGCGCCTGGTCGCCGCCGATGCGGATCTGCAGGAAGAGGTCCGTGAGCGCGGCGCCCTTGAGCATGCCCTGCGGCGTCTGCGGGTTCTTGAAGCGCTCCAGGCCCGCCTCCGGCAGCGGGTTCACCGAGATGATCCGCGCGCCGCCGGCCTTCGCCTTCTCCAGGGCCGACAGCATCCGCGGATGGTTCGTCCCCGGATTCTGCCCCGCGACGATGATCAGGTCCGCCTGGTGCATGTCCTCCAGGGAGACGCTGCCCTTGCCGATCCCTATCGTCTCGTTGAGCGCCGAGCCCGAGGACTCGTGGCACATGTTGGAGCAGTCCGGCAGATTGTTGGTGCCGAACTCGCGGGCGAAGAGCTGGAGCAGGAACGCGGCCTCGTTGCTCGTACGCCCCGAGGTGTAGAACAGCGCCTCGTCGGGGGAGGAGAGCGCGGTCAGCTCCTCCGCGAGGATCGCGAAGGCCCGCTCCCAGGACACCGCCTCGTACCGCTCGGCGCCCTCCGCCAGGTACATGGGCTCGGTGATCCGGCCCTGCTGGCCCAGCCAGTAGCCACTGCGGGTCGCCAGGTCCGCCACCGGGTGCGCGGCGAAGAACTCCGGGGTCACCCGGCGCAGCGTCGCCTCCTCGGCGACCGCCTTCGCCCCGTTCTCGCAGAACTCCGCGACATGCCGCTTGTCGCCCTCCGGCCACGCGCAGCCCGGACAGTCGAAGCCGTCCTTCTGGTTGACCTTGAGCAGGGTCCGCGCGGTGCGGCGCACACCCATCTGCGCCTGCGCGATCCGCAGCGTGTGACCGATGGCCGGCAGCCCGGCCGCGGCGTGCTGCGGCGCCGCGACCTGCGGCGCGTCCTGGACCGGGTCGCCGGCGGGCGGCTTGCTGACCATCGCGCTCTCCCTTGAGCGGTGGGGCCCCGGAGGGGACCGGGGAAGAACTGCGTACGTCTCCGATCCTGTCACGCCGCACCGACAGCGGCCCAGGGCGGTCGCGGGGCCGTGGAGTGGACGGGATTGTCGGTGGCGCGTGGCAGGATCGTCCCGTGGCCGAGACAGCAGCGAAGAAGACCGATATGACCGAAGAGAACCGTCCGCGCCTGCTCCTCATGGACGGGCACTCCCTGGCGTACCGGGCGTTCTTCGCGCTGCCCGCGGAGAACTTCACCACCGCGACGGGGCAGCCGACCAACGCGATCTACGGATTCGCGTCGATGCTCGCGAACACGCTCCGCGACGAGGCGCCCACGCACTTCGCGGTCGCCTTCGACGTGTCCCGCAAGACCTGGCGCTCGGACGAGTTCCCCGAGTACAAGGCGAACCGCTCCAAGACCCCCGACGAGTTCAAGGGGCAGGTCGAGCTGATCGGCGAGCTCCTCGACGCCATGCACGCGCCGCGCTTCGCCGTCGAGGGCTTCGAGGCGGACGACGTCATCGCGACCCTCGCCACCCAGGCCGAGGCGGCCGGCTTCGAGGTCCTGATCGTCACCGGCGACCGGGACTCCTTCCAGCTGGTCACCGACCACACCACCGTGCTCTACCCGACCAAGGGCGTCTCCGAGCTGACCCGCTTCACCCCGGAGAAGGTCCAGGAGAAGTACGGACTCACCCCCAACCAGTACCCGGACTTCGCCGCCCTGCGCGGCGACCCCTCGGACAACCTGCCCGGCATCCCCGGCGTCGGCGAGAAGACCGCCGCCAAGTGGATCAACCAGTTCGGTTCCTTCGCCGAGCTCGTGGAGCGCGCCGAGGAGGTCAAGGGCAAGGCCGGGCAGAACTTCCGCGACCACCTGGAGTCGGTGAAGCTCAACCGCCGCCTCACCGAGATGGTCCGTGACGTCGAGCTGCCCAAGGGCGTCCAGGACCTCGCGCGCGAGCCGTACGACCGCACGGCCGTCGCCCTGGTCCTCGACACCCTGGAGATCCGCAACCCCTCGCTGCGCGAGCGGCTCCTCGCCGTCGACCCCGGTGCCGCCGAGGAGGCCGCCCCGGCCCCCGCCGCGGGCGTCGAGCTCGACTTCACCGTCCTCGGCTCCGGCGAGCTCGCCGGCTGGCTCGCCGAGCACGGCGGCCGGCCGCTCGGTGTCGCCACCGTCGACAGCTGGGCCCTCGGCACCGGGAGCGTCGCCGAGGTCGCCCTCGCCGCGGGTGACGGCGCCGCCGCCTGGTTCGACCCGTCCCAGCTCGACGAGGCCGACGAGACCGCGTGGGCCGACTGGATCGCCGACCCGGAGCGGCCCAAGGTCCTGCACAACGCCAAGGGCGCCATGCGGGTCTTCCCCGAGCACGGCTGGAGCGTCGCCGGCGTCACCATGGACACCGCGCTCGCCGCCTACCTGGTCAAGCCGGGCCGCCGCTCCTTCGCCCTGGACGCGCTCTCCGTCGAGTACCTGGGCCGCGAGCTCGCCCCCGCGGCCGCCGCCGACGGGCAGCTCGCCTTCGGCGCCGAGGACACCGCCGAGGCCGAGGCCCTGATGACCCAGGCCCGTGCCGTCCTCGACCTCGGCACCGCCTTCGAGGAGCGCCTCGCCGAGGTCGGCGCCCGGGAGCTCCTGCACGAGGTCGAGCTGCCGACCTCCATCCTCCTCGCCCGCCTGGAGCGGCACGGCATCGCCGCCGACCGGGACCACCTGGAGGCGCTGGAGCAGCAGTTCGCGGGCGCCGTGCAGCAGGCCGTGAAGGAGGCGCACGCCTCCGTCGGCCACGAGTTCAACCTCGGCTCGCCCAAGCAGCTCCAGGAGGTCTTCTTCGGCGAGCTCAACCTGCCCAAGACGAAGAAGACCAAGACCGGCTACACCACGGACGCCGACGCCCTCGCCTGGCTGGCCGGGCAGACCGAGCACGAGCTCCCGGTGATCATGCTCAGGCACCGCGAGCAGGCCCGGCTGCGCTCGACCGTCGAGGGCCTGATCAAGACCGTCGCGGCCGACGGCCGGATCCACACCACCTTCAGCCAGACCGTCGCCGCCACCGGCCGCCTCTCCTCCACCGACCCCAACCTGCAGAACGTGCCGGTGCGCACCGACGAGGGCCGCGCCATCCGGCACGGCTTCGTGGTCGGCGAGGGCTTCGAGGCCCTGATGACCGCCGACTACAGCCAGATCGAGCTGCGCGTGATGGCCCACCTCTCCGAGGACGAGGGCCTGCTGGAGGCCTTCGCCTCCGGCGAGGACCTGCACACCACGGTCGCCTCGCAGGTCTTCGGCGTCGAGCGGTCCGCCGTCGACGCGGAGATGCGCCGCAAGATCAAGGCCATGTCGTACGGTCTGGCCTACGGCCTGTCCGCCTTCGGCCTCTCCCAGCAGCTGGGCATCGACCCGGCCGAGGCGCGCGGCCTGATGGACACCTACTTCGAGCGGTTCGGCGGGGTCCGCGACTATCTGCGCCGGGTCGTCGACGAGGCCCGCGCCACGGGCTACACGGAGACGATGCTGGGCCGTCGCCGGTACCTCCCGGACCTCAACAGCGACAACCGCCAGCGCCGCGAGGCCGCCGAGCGGATGGCGCTGAACGCCCCGATCCAGGGCACCGCGGCGGACATCGTGAAGGTCGCCATGCTCGACGTGGACCGCGCCCTCACCGAGGCCGGCCTCGCGTCCCGGATGCTCCTCCAGGTCCACGACGAAATCGTCCTGGAGCTCGCCCCGGGCGAGCGCGACCGGGTCGAGGCCCTGGTCCGCGAGCGGATGTCCCAGGCCGTCGACCTCCGCGCCCCGCTGGACGTCTCGGTCGGCGTCGGCCCGGACTGGGACTCGGCGGCGCACTGACGCCCTGGGACCGGGCGGCGGTGCGCCGCCGCCCGGTCCGTCCCCTGGGAGGACGCCGGGCGTACGGAGCCGGGCGCACGGATCGGTCGGTCTTGGGCCAGGTGGACCAGCGACGGGGTGCCGGGCGGGCGCGGGTCCCGAGACTGGGGGCATGCCCGTGATCATGAGCCGCCGCCCCCGCCTGCCGGCCTGGGCCCTCGTCGGGGCCCTCCTCGGCGGGCTCGCGGCCACCGCCGCCCCGACCGGGGCGGCCGCCGTCGCCACCGACCTGTGCACCTCGCCCAGCGACCCCGCCCTCGCCGCCCGGCTGTCCCAGGACATCCGCGCCGCGCTCAAGGGCCGTGACTCGACCGTCTCCGTCGCCGTCCACGACCCGAAGCGCGGACTGCGCTGCCGGCTCTCGGAGCTCCGCGCGTACGACTCCGCCAGCGTCGCGAAGGTGCTGATCATGGAGGCGGTGCTCGGCCGGGCCGAGGAACTCGGCCGCGCGCCCACCAGCCTGGAGTCCCGGCGGCTCACGGCGATGATCACCCGCTCCGACAACGACGCCGCGACCGAGCTGTGGTGGGGTCTTTCCCGGGCGCGGATGAACCGGGTGCTGCGTGAGGCCGGGGCCACCGACACCGTCCTGGGCCACGACCAGTACTGGGGGCTCACCCGCACCACCGCCCGCGACCAGCTCGCCCTGCTGGCCGCCGTCGCCCGGCGCCCCGCGGCCCTCGCCCTGATGGGCCAGGTGGTCCACAGCCAGGCCTGGGGCATCGGGGCGGGCGTCCCGAAGGGGGCCAAGGTCCATCTCAAGAACGGTTGGCTGCCCCGTGCCACCCACGGCTGGCGGGTGCACAGCGTCGGCCTCGTCCGAGGCACCGGTATCGACTACCGGCTCGCCCTGCTGAGCCACGACAACGAGAGCATGAAGTACGGAGTGCGCACCCTGGAGGGTGTCGCCCTCGCCGTCCACCGCCGGCTCGGCGGCGGGACGGCGGCCGACCGCGGCTTCACCCCGGACGAGGGGATCAGCGAGATCCCGGACGGGAGTGCTCCGGAGCACGACCCGGCGCGCGGGCAGGGCCGTCCGGATCCGCTTCCGGGCGGGGCTCCGGGCCTGCTTCCGGGCCGAGCTCCGGGCCTGCTTCCGGGCGGGGCCGCGGCCTGGCTTCCGGGCGGGTCTCAGGGGGAGCTTCCGGGACCGGCTCCGGCCGGGTGGGCCGGCGCAGCCGCATCCCCGCCCCGTACAGCACCAGACCGAGCGCCAGCCCCGAACCCGCCCCGAAGCAGAGCGTCGGGATGATGTCGAGGGGCTTGTCGACCCGGCCCCAGTACGCGTAGAAGCGCACCACGCGATGGGCCGTGGCGACCAGCACGCACGCCCCGATCACCGTGGCCGCGAGGAGCCGCCCGCGCCGGTCGAGGACCGGGACCCCGGCGGGCGGCTCCGCCCCGGCCGGGGTCGCGCGCAGCGCCCGTACGGTGAACCAGCCGAGCAGCCCCAGGGCCAGCGCCGAACCCCCGTACTGCGCGTACAGATAGACCGGGAACCCGCCGACGATCTCGCCCAGGAACGGGATCAGCCGGGTGCCCCACCGGTCGAGGTGGGTGAACGCGTCCCAGACCACATGGGTCGTCGCCCCGAGCACCGCCGACAGGACGAACCAGAGGGCGAGCCCGGCCGGCCGCCGCTCCCGCCACGGGCGGCCCCGGACGAAGCCGTACACCCGGCCGCTCCACCGGCGCGGCAGCAGCCCCACCAGCGGCTCACGCATCATCAGCCACAGCGCCACCAGCGCCGCCGTGATCAGGACGTCGACGGTGACGACCCCGAGGGGGGAGTGGGTGACGCTTCCGAACTCCATCGCGCCGGGTACGGCGGTGGCCGCGAAGTACGTCAGGTCGGGGGAGAAGGAGCCCGCGACGAGCGCCGAGGCCACCAGGGGTCCGCGCGCCCTGCCGTCGCTCCGGATGCCCGGCAGGACGGCTGCGGCATGGCTGAGTGTGAACGGCACCGGGATCCCCTCGTATGGTGTCCGGCCCAGTATGCAAGAGCGGCCGGTGGCGGAAGCGTGGACGGCCAAGTGGTGACGAAACCGTGAAACACGGTCAGGCCCCGGTGCCGCCGCGACGGTAGTTGGCATAGGGTCACGTGGTCAGATCTCGCGCGGGGAGCGCGAACGCGGTGAACGGGGAGGGACCACACGTATGGCATCGCACTTGGGGCGTCGGCTGCGCAGGGGAGCCACCAGCGGTGCGGTGGTGGCCGCGGCGGTAGCGGCGCTGGCCGCCTCGCAGGCACCGGACCTGGCACCCCCGCCCGCGGACAACGCGAGCGGTGATCTGCCGGCCGGCGCCGAGGACACGGCGACGCCCCCGGACGGCTCCGCCTCCGGCAACTCGCCGTACTACACGGACCTGCCGCCGCTGAACACCCCGAACAAGCCCGGCGCTCCCACCAATCTGCCGGTCATCACCGGCCCCGCCGAGGCCGGCATACCCGCGTCCGTCCTCGCCGCCTACAAGCGCGCCGAGGAGTCGATCCGGTCGACGGACCCCGGCTGCAACCTGCCCTGGCAGCTGCTCGCGGGCATCGGCAAGGTCGAGTCCGGGCAGGCGCGCGGCGGCAAGGTCGACGCCAACGGCACCACCACCTCGCCGATCCTCGGCCCGGTCCTCAACGGTGTCGGCTTCGCCAACATCTCGGACACCGACAACGGCCTCTACGACGGCGACGCCAAGCACGACCGCGCGATAGGCCCGATGCAGTTCATCCCGTCCACCTGGGCCACCTGGGGCCAGGACGCCAACGGCGACGGGAAGAAGGACCCCAACAACATCTACGACGCCGCCCAGGCCGCGGGCATGTACCTCTGCGCCAACGACCGCAACCTCTCGGTCAAGGCCGACCTGGACAAGGCCGTCCTCAGCTACAACCGCTCGCGGGAGTACCTGAACACGGTCCTCTCCTGGTTCGAGTACTACAAGCGCGGCACCCACCAGGTGCCCGACGGCACCGGTGTCCTGCCCGGCGGCCGCAGCGACGACCGCGTCACCACGCCCGGCCGGAACACCCCGCCGCCGAAGACGCCGGTCACCCCGAAGCCGGTCACGCCGAAGCCGACTCCGACGAAGCCCGCCCCGACGAAGCCGACCACGCCGCCCACCGTTCCGGCGGCCAAGGTGGCGCGGATCCAGGACGCCTCCACCGGCACCCTGACCGCCACCGTGGGCGGCGCCTTCGCCGCCCACCCCGGGGTCGTGGCGCTGGACGCCTCGGGCAAGCCGGTCGCCGGCGTCCCGGTGCGCTTCCGGATCACCGGTGACACCGACGCCCGCTTCGGCCTCGGCGCCCGCGAGATCACCGTGACCACCGCGAGCAACGGCAAGGCCTTCGCCCCGAACCTCAGGGCGGGCGAGCGGACCGGCGGCTTCACCGTCGGCGCCGCGGTCGTCGGCCGGACCCTGGGCACCGTCTCGTTCTCCGCGACCGTCACCGAGCGGGGCGCCGACACCCTCACCCGGCTCGACGCCAAGGAGCTCTCGGCCACCACCGGCGCCGAGTTCGCCGACCAGGTGCAGGTCAAGGCCACCGACGGCGGGGCCCTCGCCTCCGGCGTGGCCCTCACCGCCACCTTCATCACCTCGGCGGACAACCCGCAGACCGCCACCGAGGGGCCCTACTTCAAGGACGCGGACGGCACCGCCCTCCACACCCTCACGGGCCTGAAGACGAACGCCGACGGGGTGCTCACCCTGCCGAAGATCTACGCGGACGGGAAGGCCGGCACCTTCCTGCTGCGCCTGACCGCGCCCGGCGGCGGCACGCTGACCATCGAGCTGAAGGTCACCGACCCGGCCCCCGAGCCGACCCCCACGCCGACCCCGACCCCGACGCCCTCCGCGTCGCAGTCCTCGGGCGCGCCGGAGGCCACGCCGACCTCCTGACGCCCGCCCCGGCTCCGCCGCGCCGCCCCCGTGTCCCCGCCGGACACGGGGGCGGCGTCCGTCGTTCTGCGTGCGACGTGTTCTCATCTCGCGGTCGCGTTGCTACGGTGCCCCAGCCCTGACGACCCATCAGATCGAGCGCCGGGAGGCCGACCATGCGCGCCCTAGTAGCCGCCGCCATCGGACTGGTCCCGGTCCTCCTGATCGTCCTCCTCTTCGCCCTGGTCGACGTGCCGCCGGACGGGCCCACCTCACCCAGACCCCTGCTGACCGCCGATCCCGGCCCCGAGAAGTAGGGGAGCGACCATGCGCCGCCGAGCCAGCCTCGTCCTGCTCGCCTTCGCCGTCTTCTTCGCCGCCATGGCACCCACCCTGCGCTGGTACGTCTTCCCCCGCGTGGTGAAGATCCCGTCGAACCAGTACCAGGTGACCGTCCTGGAGGCGAAGCCCGCGACCCTGCTCAACTACACGACCTTCAAGGCCGAGAAGGTCGACAAGATCACGATCATCCAGACCCTCAAGGGCAACGTGGAGGAGTCGCGGCGGATCGAGCGCGACGCCGGACGCGACGTCGTCGTCTGGGACTCCCTCTCCTACGTCGCGGGACCCGACGGCAAGATGGTCTCCAAGATCCCCGAGCGCTACATCTTCGACGCCCACACCCAGGACCCCGTCAACGCCACCGGCGAGATGGTCGACGGCGACCCGGTCCGGCGCGCGGGCATCGAGTTCAAGTGGCCCTTCCTCGTCGAGAAGCGGGACTACCAGTACTTCGACGCCCAGGCCCGCACCTCCGCCCCCATCCACTACAAGGGCACCCGCACCTTCCGCGGCATGGAGGTCTACTACTTCGAGCAGACCATCCCCTGGACACGGGTGCCCATGCCCAAGTCGATGCCCATCAAGGGCATCACCCCCGACGTCCTCGCCAAGACCGGCCTCACCCGCTGGTACACCACCCGGCGCATGTTCTGGGTCGACCCCGTCACCGGCGCCCCCGTCAACGGCGAGGAGATCCACAAGGAGGAGCTCCGCAACGCCAAGGCCCTGATGGGCCAGGACACCATCACCGTCTTCGCGGGCCATGTGAAGATGCGCGAGGACTACATCGAGAGCGTCGGCGAACTGGTCAAGTCCAACCGCCTGGCCGTGCTGATGGTCGTCTCCTACCTCCCCTGGTCCTTCACCGTCCTCGCCCTCCTCCTGCTCGCCCTCTCCCTCTGGCTCGAAGCCCGCTCCCGGCGCCCCGGCCCACAGGACCGGCCCAGTCCCGACCCGGCGCCCGGCCCCAGCCCCGACCCGGCGCCCGGCCCCGGCCCCGACCCTGGCCCCGGCCCCTTCACCGCTCCGGTCTGACCTCCCGTCGCTGCCGCGCGCTCGTGTGCCGGGTGGGCTCCGCCGTCGAGGGGTCCTCCGGCCACGGGTGCTTCGGATAGCGGCCCCGCAGCTCCGCCCGCACCGAGCGGTAGCCCTCCCGCCAGAAGGAGGCCAGGTCCGCGGTCACCGCCGCGGGCCGCCCCGCCGGGGACAGCAGATGCACCTGGACCGGGACCCCCGCCACCCGCGGCGTCTCGGCCAGCCCGAACATCTCCTGGAGCTTCACCGCCAGCACCGGCCGCTCCCCGCCGTACTCCACCCGGATCCGCGAACCGCTCGGCACCTCGATCCGCTCCGGCGCCAGCTCGTCCAGCCGCCCCGCCTCGCCCGACGCCCACGGCAGCAGCCGCTGGAGCCCCTGGCCGGCCTCGATCCGCCCCAGATCCACCCGCCGCCGCGCCCGCGACAGCTCGGGCTCCAGCCACTCGTCCGCCCGCGCCAGGAGAGCCTCCTCCGACACGTCCGGCCACGGCTCGCCCAACTCCCGCCGCAGAAAGGCCAGTCTGCTCCGCAGCTCCGTCGCCCCCTGGCTCCACCGCAGCAGCGACAGACCCTCCCGGGCCAGCCCGTCGAGCAGCGCCGCCCGCACCAGCGAGGGATCGGCGCCGTCCCGCAGCGGGCGGACCGTCAGCTCCACCGCCCCGAGCCGCTCGACCGAACGGGCCACCACGTCCCCGTCCTCCCAGTGGACCTCCTCGCCCGCCGTGAGCAGATGCCCGGCGGCGCCCCGGGCCACCTCCTCGTCCACCACGGCGGCCAGCCGCACCCGGGCCGTCGCGCTCTGCGCCGTCCGGTCCGCCACCGCCACCGCCAGCCAGGCACTGGACCGCAGCCCCGAGCCCTCCGCGAGCCGGGCCCCCGTGCCCGACACCATCAGATACCCGCCCTGCTCCCGGGCCCTGGCCACCCGCTCGGGGAACGCCAGGGCGGTCACGAGGCCCGCCGCCGCGTCCTCGCCCGCCGCCCCCGACACGGCCCCCGCCCGTCCGTCCGCCTCCTCGCCGGCCGAGCGCTCCAGACGCCGCACCTCGGCCTTCCAACGGGCCGCGTACCCGTCGCCGCCCTTGCGCGCCGCACGCCAGGCCGCCGCCAGATCGTCCCCGTACTCCCGGGGCGGCTCCTCGCTCAGCAGGGCCACCACCTCCGCCGCCCGCCGCGCGCCCACCTCCTGGGCACCGTCCAGCAGGGCCCGCCCCAGCCGCGGATGCAGACCGAGCCGCGACATCCGCACACCCCGCTCCGTGGCCCGGCCCTCCCCGTCCACGGCACCGATCGCCGTCAGGACCGCCCGGGCCGCCCCCATCGCCCCCGCCGGCGGGGCGTCCAGCAGCGCGAGCCCGGCGGCCGTCGGGTCACCCCAGCAGGCCGTGCGTAGCGCGAAGTCCGCCAGGTCCGAGATCCTGATCTCGGGGGAGGGGAACCGCGCCCGCGCCCCGTCCTCCGCCTCCGCCCAGCAGCGGTAGACCACCCCGAAGGCCTCCCGCCCGGACCGGCCGGCCCGCTGGGTCGCCGCCGCGACCGACACCGGCACCGTCGCCAGGGAACCCAGCCCCCGCGCGTGGTCCATCCGCGGCTCCCGCGCGAGCCCCGCGTCCACCACGATCCGCACGCCCGGCACCGTGAGGCTCGACTCCGCCACCGAGGTCGCCAGCACCACCCGGCGCCGCCCGCCCGGCTCGGCCCCCCGCAGCACCGAGTCCTGCACCGCTGCGGGCGCGCGGCCGTGCAGCTGGAGCACCTCCGCGTCCAGGTCGGCGAGCAGCCCCGCCGTCCGCGCGATCTCCCCCGTGCCCGGCAGGAAGCAGAGCACGTCCCCCTCGTGCCGCTCCAGCGCGCCCCGCACGGTCGCCGCCACGTGCCGCAGCAGCGCCGGGTCCACCCAGGTGCCGTGCGCCGGCCGGATACCGGCGGGCGGGGCGGCGAAGCGGACCACATGGCCGTGTCCCTCGCCCTTGCCCCACACGATCGGCGCCGGTCCGCCGCCGTCCAGCACGGTCAGCAGATCCGCCCACGCCTTCGCGTCGCTCGTCGCCGACGCGGCGATCAGCTTCAGCTCCGGCCGCAGCGTCGCCCGCACGTCCACCAGGAACGCCATCGCCGTGTCCGCGTCCAGATGCCGCTCGTGGCACTCGTCGAGCAGCACCACGTCCACCCCGCCCAGCTCCGGATCACGCTGGAGCCGCTGGAGCAGGACGCCCGTGGTCACCACCTCGACCCGGGTCGCGGGCCCGGTCCGGCGCTCGCCGCGCACGGAGAAGCCGACCGACCCGCCGACCTCCGCGCCCAGCAGCCAGGCCATCCGCCGGGCGGCCGCCCGCACCGCCATCCGGCGCGGCTCGGCCACCAGCACCCGCCGCCGGGGCCCGTCCCCTATGAGCCCCGCGAGGGCCAGCGGGACCAGCGTGGTCTTGCCGGTCCCGGGCGGGGCGTACAGGACCGCGACACCCCGGTCCTCGAGCGCGGTCAGCAGCTCGGGGACGGCGTGGCGGACGGGGAGCAGGTCGAGTGCGTCGTTTCGGATCACGCAGTCAGTCTCGTACGCCGTGCCGACCCGCGTGCTCGGTTGTCCACAGGCCCCACCCATTAATAGGACTATTGCGGGTGGGGCCCGCCCGGCCGGTCAGGGCCGGGGCCCCTCGTCGGTCAGTCCTCCGCGCGCTCGCAGACGAAGATCGCCGTCCCCGGGATCAGGTTCCCCCGCAGCGGGGACCAGCCACCCCACTCCTGGTCGTTCCAGGACGGCCACTCCGGCTCCACCAGGTCCACCAGGCGGAAACCGCCGGCCACCACGTCCCGCACCCGGTCGCCGATCGTCCGGTGGTGCTCGACGTAGACCGCGCGCCCCCGCTCGTCCTGCTCCACGTACGGCGTCCGGTCGAAGTAGGAGGCCGCGACCGACAGGCCCTCGGGCCCCGGCTCGTCCGGGAACGCCCAGCGGATCGGGTGGGTCACCGAGAAGACCCACCGGCCGCCCGGCCGCAGCACCCGCCGGACCTCGCGGAAGACCCGTACCGGATCGGCCACGAACGGCACCGCCCCGTACGCCGAGCACGCCAGGTCGAAGGAGCCGTCGCGGAACGGCAGCGCCCCCGCGTCCGCCTCCACCAGCGGCACCTCCTCGCCGATCCGCAGCGCGTGCTGCAACTGCCGGTGCGAGAGGTCCAGGGCCACCGGCCGGGCCCCCCGCGCCGCCAGCCAGCGCGAGCACTGCGCCGCGCCCGCGCCGATCTCCAGGACGTCGAGACCCTTCAGCGAGCCCGCCGGGCCAAGCAGCCCCGCGTCCTCCTCGTCGAGGCCCTCGGGACCCCAGACGAACCGGTCGTCCCCGAGGAACGCCCCGTGCTCGCTCTGGTACTCGTCGGCGTTCCGGTCCCACCAGCCCCGGCTCGCCCGACTGCTCTCCGCGTCCCCCGTCTCGCGCCGGGTGGCCTCCGGCTCTTCCTCGGTGCCGTCTTCCTGTCCGTACTCTTGGTTCATCTCGCCCGTCGATGTAGTTTGCGCTCAGTGTCGCGGCGCGGCACCCCGGCCAGGATGGCCTGGGCCGACATGAGTTGTGCCGGGTTTGCGGCGATTCGCCCCGGGTGAGCGCTTCGCGCATTGACCCTGTCCGGCCGCCCCCGTATGCTAAAGGTTGCGTTGCGAGCCTGCGCGCCTCAGACGGAGCAGGTCGCGCTCGCATCTGTTGTATGTCCCCTCGCTTTTCGAGGTGCGACCCGTCCGCGGGTCACGCGCCTCCTTGGCTGGCCGGCTTCATCAGCTGCGATACGGGCTTTCGGCGTAGCAGTACCTACGACTTTCTGTCCGTAACCGGAGCCCTTTCCCACATGACGAGCAGCACCGAGACCACCGCCACCAGCACCACCCCGCAGGTTGCGGTCAACGACATCGGTAACGAGGAAGCCTTCCTCGCCGCGATCGACGAGACGATCAAGTACTTCAACGACGGCGACATCGTCGACGGCGTCATCGTGAAGGTCGACCGGGACGAGGTCCTGCTCGACATCGGTTACAAGACCGAAGGTGTCATCCCGAGCCGCGAGCTCTCGATCAAGCACGACGTCGACCCGAACGAGGTCGTCAAGGTCGGCGACGAGATCGAGGCCCTGGTTCTCCAGAAGGAGGACAAGGAAGGCCGCCTGATCCTCTCGAAGAAGCGTGCCCAGTACGAGCGCGCCTGGGGCACCATCGAGAAGATCAAGGAAGAGGACGGGATCGTCACCGGTACCGTCATCGAGGTCGTCAAGGGTGGTCTCATCCTCGACATCGGCCTCCGCGGCTTCCTCCCGGCCTCCCTGGTCGAGATGCGTCGCGTCCGCGACCTCCAGCCCTACGTGGGCAAGGAGCTCGAGGCGAAGATCATCGAGCTGGACAAGAACCGCAACAACGTGGTCCTGTCCCGCCGCGCCTGGCTCGAGCAGACCCAGTCCGAGGTCCGCCAGACCTTCCTCACGACCCTCCAGAAGGGTCAGGTCCGCTCCGGCGTCGTGTCCTCGATCGTCAACTTCGGTGCCTTCGTGGACCTGGGTGGCGTCGACGGTCTCGTGCACGTCTCCGAGCTGTCCTGGAAGCACATCGACCACCCGTCCGAGGTTGTCGAGGTCGGCCAGGAGGTCACCGTCGAGGTTCTCGACGTGGACATGGACCGCGAGCGTGTCTCCCTGTCGCTGAAGGCGACGCAGGAGGACCCGTGGCAGCAGTTCGCCCGGACGCACCAGATCGGCCAGGTCGTTCCCGGCAAGGTCACCAAGCTGGTTCCGTTCGGTGCGTTCGTCCGCGTGGACGAGGGCATCGAGGGTCTGGTCCACATCTCCGAGCTGGCCGAGCGCCACGTGGAGATCCCGGAGCAGGTCGTCCAGGTCAACGACGAGATCTTCGTCAAGGTCATCGACATCGACCTCGAGCGTCGTCGCATCAGCCTCTCGCTGAAGCAGGCCAACGAGTCCTTCGGTGCCGACCCGGCCTCGGTCGAGTTCGACCCGACCCTGTACGGCATGGCCGCGTCCTACGACGACCAGGGCAACTACATCTACCCCGAGGGCTTCGACCCCGAGACCAACGACTGGCTCGAGGGCTACGAGACCCAGCGCGAGGCCTGGGAGACCCAGTACGCCGAGGCGCAGCAGCGCTTCGAGCAGCACCAGGCTCAGGTCATCAAGTCCCGCGAGGCCGACGAGGCCGCCGCTGCCGAGGGTGGCGCCGCCGCTCCGGCCGGTGCCCCGGCGGGCGTCTCCGGTGGTTCGTACTCCTCGGAGTCGGACGACAACTCCGGCGCCCTGGCGTCGGACGAGGCCCTGGCTGCCCTGCGCGAGAAGCTGGCCGGCGGCCAGAGCTGAACCAGCTCACCGCTGAGCTCCAGTAGCTAGCGTCGAGGCCCGCTCCCCTTCGGGGGAGCGGGCCTCGGTCTTTTTCCCGGACGTGGGGAATGGCGCCGCGACGGGCGGCGTTGTCCAGGAAGGACGCGAGGAGGAGCGGAAATCGTGCTTGATCCCCAGGATTTGTACGAATGGGACCAGAAGGGGCTGGCCGTGGTCGACGTGGCCCTGGCCCAGGAGTCGGCCGGACTGGTCATGCTCTACCACTTCGACGGCTACATCGACGCGGGCGAGACCGGTGAGCAGATCATCGAGGGCCTGCTCGACACCCTCCCGCACCAGCTGGTCGCCCGCTTCGACCACGACCGGCTCGTGGACTACCGCGCCCGCCGGCCCCTGCTGACCTTCCGGCGCGACCGCTGGACGGCCTACGAGACGCCCGCGATCGAGGTCCGGCTCGTCCAGGACGCCACCGGCGCCCCCTTCCTCGTGCTCTCCGGACCCGAACCGGACGTCGAGTGGGAGCGGTTCGCCGCCGCCGTGCGTCAGATCGTCGAGCGCCTCGGCGTGCGCCTTGCCGTCAACTTCCACGGCATCCCCATGGGCGTCCCGCACACCCGCCCCGTCGGCCTCACCCCGCACGGCAGCCGCACCGACCTCATGCCGGGCCACCGCAGCCCCTTCGACGAGGCCCAGGTCCCCGGCAGCGCGGAGTCCCTCGTCGAGTACCGCCTTACGGAGTCCGGCCACGACACCCTCGGCGTCGCGGCCCACGTCCCGCACTACGTCGCCCGCTCCCCGTACCCCGACGCGGCCCTGACCGCCCTCGAAGCCGTCACCGCGGCCACCGGGCTCGTCCTGCCCGGCGTCGCGCACTCCCTGCGCACCGAGGCGCGCCGCACCCAGACCGAGATCGAGCGCCAGATCGGCGAGGGCGACGACGAACTGGTCGCGCTCGTCCAGGGCCTTGAGCACCAGTACGACGCGATGGCCGGCGCCGAGACCCGCGGCAGCCTGGTCGCCGAGCCCGTCGACCTGCCCTCCGCGGACGAACTGGGCCGCGAGTTCGAGCGCTTCCTCGCCGAACGGGAGGGCGACTCCTGACGGCGGGGCGGTGGGATCTAAGCTGCCGCTCATGCTGAAAGTGGGCCTGACTGGCGGCATCGGCGCCGGCAAGAGCGAAGTGTCACGGCTTCTCGTGTCGTACGGAGCGGTGCTGATCGACGCCGACCGGATCGCCCGGGAGGTTGTGGAGCCCGGCACGCCCGGGCTCGCCGCCGTCGTGGCGGAGTTCGGCCCCGGGATCCTCACCCCGGAGGGGACCCTCGACCGGCCCCGCCTTGGCTCGATCGTCTTCGGCGACCCCGAGCGCCTGGCCGCCCTCAACGCGATCGTCCATCCGCTGGTCGGCGCCCGCTCGGCCGAGCTGGAGGGCCGGGCCACCACGGGCGACGTCGTCGTCCACGACGTACCGCTGCTCACCGAGAACGGCCTCGCGCCCCTGTACGACCTGGTCGTCGTCGTGGACGCCGCCCCGGAGACCCAGCTCGACCGGCTCGTACGGCTGCGCGGCATGACCGAGGCCGAGGCCGAGGCCCGGATGGCGGCGCAGGCCACCCGCGCGCAGCGGCGGGCCGTGGCGGACCTCCTCATCGACAACGACGGTCCGCTGGAGGCGCTGGAGCCCCAGGTGCGCAAGGTCTGGGAGACGCTCAGGGAGCGCGCCGCCGGGCACCCGTAGGGGAGCCGGCACGCCGCACCCCGGGGAACGTCGGGGGCGCGGGCGGTTCGCAACAGGCCCCGCGCTGGGTAGAGATGACCCGCGCGGGGGTTTCCGCACGCCGGGTTTCGTGGAATACGGCCGCCGTGCCCGCTTGTTGAACCGCCGGAGCGAGGAAAGGACGCCACTGTGGCCGAGAGGAACCCGGAGACCCATGTCATCGACTTCCGTGCCGCCGAGCAGTTGCTGGCCGCGCGGGATCCGCGTGGCGCCGTCAAGCTGCTCGACTCGGTGATCGCCGCCCACCCCGAGAACACCGCGGCCCGGCTGCTGCGGGCCCGCGCCTTCTTCGCCGCCGCCCAACTGCGACCGGCGGAGCTGGAGTTCGAGCTGGTCCTGGAGCGCGAGCCGGACAACGCGTTCGCGCACTTCGCGCTCGCCCGCACCTTCCAGCGCTCCGGCCGCCCCGACCAGGCCACCCGCCACTTCCGGCTCGCCGCCGCGCTCGACCCGAAGCCGGAGTATCTGGAGGCGGCCCGGTTCGGCACGGCAGCCGACTGAGGCCCCCGCCGCAGCCCGGCCCGGAGGGCGTCAGCGTCCGCGCCCGCCGCGGTCGGGCTCGTACGGGGGGACGTCCCGGCCCGGCTGCCAGTGCGGGCCCTGCCGCAGATGGCGCACGACCATGGTCAGGTCGACGACGGTCACCACGAACAGCACTCCGCAGGCCGCAGCCCACCCGGGCCGGTCGAGCAGAGAGAAGACCGTGGTGCCGAAGGCCGCCCACAGCAGCCCCCACAGACTCAGCCAGAGCCGCAGCCGCAGCGCGCTGCGCGCGGTCACCGGTTCGCTGCCCGTACGCATGATGCCGACATCTCCCGACGGGAATCCCCCGAGGGCACTTCCAGGATCCACCCACGACAGGCGATCCGAAAGCACCCCCGAGGAGAAGGCACCCGGCCGGGCCCGGCCTCCCGGAATCAGTGGATGACGCTGTAGCTGCGCCACGGCAGGCTGCCGCGCGCGATCTCGTCGCCGCTGCTGGTCGCCACGTAGATGGAGTTCTTGCCCTTGCAGTCCAGGGTCCGGTACAGCTGGATGTCCACCAGCGTGTTGTTCTCGACCTTCGTGGCGCCCGACGGCCCCAGCCGGTGGCAGCCCGTCACCAAGGGGCTGGTCACCGTCACCACGAACCGGTGCCCGGTCTCGTACGTGAGCGTGCCGACCATGGTGCGGCCGAGGCCCGAGCAGCCCGTGACGGCGAGGGCGAGCAGGGCGGCCCCGGTGGCGGTGGTGAGACGCCGGCGAAGGGACATGGCGGAATCCTCGTCTGTCGGGGACGGGCGGCGGAAGCGTGTTCCTGGCCACCCTGCCCCCTCCGGGCGGGTACGGCATGTTCTGTTGGGCCGCACGGGCGATGCGCCGGAACGGCCCGTTGTCAGACCCCACCCGTATGGTCGGAGGTCCAGTCGGAATTCCGTCGCGGAACGGGAGGTGAGGAGCGCCGTGACACAGACCCCGCTCGGCTGCCACGCGGCCGTCTTCCTGCCCGCCGCGCTGCCCCGCGAGGGCAGGGTCGCCTTCTGGTCCCCGGAGGGCGCCCCCCTGCCGGACCCGGCGCCGCTCGACCCGACCCCGGCCCCGGCTCCCACCCCGACCCCGGCCCGGGGGCCCGCCCAGGCTGTCGGCGCGCCCGCCTCCGCCACCAGGGGCGAGCTGACCGTCGTACGCCGCCACGGGGCGGGGGCGCGGAGCCGGACGGTGCCCGCCCTGTTCCTGCCCGTCGCCGACGCCCTGCCCCTGCTGGCCGCCGCACGGCACCATCCGGCCGCGCACCCCGCCACCGCCTGCTGGGGCGCCGCCGCCCTGCACGCCCTGCACCTGGTCGCCCGGGGACGGCTGCTGCCCGGACTCACCGCCGACGACCACGACGCCTGGCGGGCCGGACCGCTCGACGCCGAGGACATCGCGCACCTGAGGGCCATCGCCGCCGCCATGCCGTACGAGGGCCACGCCACGCCCCTGTCCGGGCGCCGCGGCGCCCCGCTGAGTCTGCCCGAGCCGGAGGCCCTGCTGCGGGCCTTCCTCGACGCGGTCGCCGACACCCTGCCCCGTACCCCCGCCGCGCCGCACGCCGTCGGCGCGCCGTTCGCCGCGCGGGAGCCCGTCCACCTGCCCCGCGCGCGGACCTGGGCCGCCGAGGCCGCCTCCGGCATGGACGCCGGCGTCCGCGTCTCCCTCCGGCTCGACCTGTCGAAGTACGAGCTGTTCGACATCTCCGGGGAGCCCGGCGAGGGAGCGGAGCGGCAGGCCGCCGCCGTGCTGCTCCAGGTGCACAGCCTCGCCGACCCCACCCTCGTCATCGACGCCGCAGCCCTGTGGGCGGGCGACGGCGACGAGCACTTCGGCCCCCGCGCCCGGGTCGACGCCGTGCTCGCCCTGCGCCGCGCCGCCCGCGTCTGGCCGCCGCTCGGCCGCCTCCTCGAACGGGACGTGCCCGACGTCCTCGCGATCACCGAGGACGAGCTGTACGAGCTCCTCGGCCCCGCCGCCCCACGCCTCGCCGACGCCGGGGTCGTCGTCCACTGGCCCCGCGACCTCGCCCGCTCGCTCAGCGCCTCCGCCGTCGTCCGCCCGGCCCGCACCGCACCGGGCTCCGCCACCGACGGCACCACCTTCTTCGACAGCGAGGAGCTGCTCCGCTTCAACTGGCAGCTCGCCCTCGACGGCGACCCCCTCACCGACCGCGAGATGGACGCCCTCGCCGAGGCCCACCGCCCGGTCGTCAGGCTGCGCGACCAGTGGGTGGTCGTCGACCCCGACCTCGTCCGCAAGGCCCGCAAGCGCGAGCTCGGACTCCTGGAGCCGGTCGACGCGCTCGCCGTCGCCCTCGGCGGCACCGCCGAGGTGGACGGCGAGACCGTCCCCGCCGTCCCCGTCGGCGCCCTCGCCGTCCTGCGCGACCGGCTCCTCGCGGGACCCGAGGACATCCCCCCGCCGCCCGGCCTCGACGCCACCCTCCGCGACTACCAGCTGCGCGGCCTGGCCTGGCTCGACCTGATGACCTCCCTCGGCCTCGGCGGCTGCCTCGCCGACGACATGGGCCTCGGCAAGACCGTCACCCTCATCGCCCTCCACCTGCGCCGCGCCCGCCCCGCCCCCACCCTCGTCGTCTGCCCGGCCTCCCTCCTGGGCAACTGGCAGCGGGAGATCCGGCGCTTCGCCCCCGGCGTGCCCGTACGCCGCTTCCACGGCGCCGACCGCGCCCTCGGCGGACACGACGGCGGCTTCGTCCTCACCACGTACGGCACCCTGCGCACCAGCGCCGCCCAGCTCGCCGAGCAGGAGTGGGGCATGGTCGTCGCCGACGAGGCCCAGCACGTCAAGAACCCCTTCTCGGCGACGGCCAAGGCGCTCCGCACGATCCCCTCACCCGCCCGGGTCGCCCTCACCGGCACCCCCGTGGAGAACAACCTCTCCGAGCTGTGGGCGCTCCTCGACTGGACCACGCCCGGTCTCCTCGGCCCCCTCAAGGCCTTCCGCTCCCGCCACGCCCGCGCGGTGGAGAACAACGAGGAGATCGACAACGAGGAGGCGGTCGAGCGCCTCGCCCGGCTCGTCCGGCCCTTCCTGCTGCGCCGGCGCAAGTCCGACCCAGGCATCGCCCCCGAGCTGCCGCCCAAGACCGAGTCCGACCACCCCGTCGCCCTCACCCGGGAGCAGGCCTCGCTCTACGAGGCGGTGGTCCGCGAGACCATGGCGCAGATCGAGGCGGCCGAGGGCATGGCCAGGCGCGGGCTGATCATGAAGCTGCTGACCTCGCTCAAGCAGATCTGCAACCACCCCGCCCAGTACCTCAAGGAACGCTCCCCGCAGGGCCCCGGAGCAGGCGGATCCCGCGCCTCGGCCGGAGCCGGGGCGGTGCGCCTCGCCGGACGCTCCGGGAAGCTGGCCCTCCTCGACGAGCTCCTCGACACGATCCTCGCTGAAGACGGTTCGGTGCTCGTCTTCACCCAGTACGTGTCGATGGCCCGGCTCCTCTCCGACCACCTCGCCTCCCGGGGCATCGGCGCCCAACTGCTGCACGGCGGCACACCCGTCCCCGAGCGCGAGCGGATGGTGGACCGCTTCCAGGCAGGCGAGGTCCCCGTCTTCCTGCTCTCCCTCAAGGCCGCCGGTACGGGGCTCAACCTCACCCGGGCCGGCCACGTCGTGCACTACGACCGCTGGTGGAACCCGGCCGTCGAGGAACAGGCCACCGACCGCGCCTACCGCATCGGGCAGACCCAGCCGGTCCAGGTCCACCGCCTGATCGCCGAAGGCACCGTCGAGGACAGCATCGCCGAGATGCTGCGCGCCAAGCGGGCCCTCGCCGACGCCGTCCTCGGCACCGGCGAGGCCGCCCTCACCGAACTGACCGACCGCGAGCTCGCCGACCTGGTGTCCCTGAGGAGGCCGTCCTGACCCCCGACGACCCCCGCTTCCCGGGCCGCCCCCGCGCGGGCGCCGCCCGCCCGCGGCTGCCCCGTACGGCACCGGCCCGCCCCGCCCTGCCCCGCCACGACGACCGGCGCAGGACCTTCCCCCAGCTCGCCCCGCGCCAGGCGCCCGACGGGCGGTTCGCCGCGACCTGGTGGGGCAACGCCTGGGTCCAGTCCCTGGAGGACACCGCCCTCGACGGGGCCCGGCTCGCCCGGGGCAAGGCGTACGCCCAGCGCGGCCACGTGGACGCGATCACCGTCACCCCCGGCCGGGTCGTCGCCTACGTGCACGGCAGCAGGCCGCGCCCGTACCGCACCGAGATCCGCCTGCGGACCCTCGGCGACGACGACTGGGAACGCTTCCTCGACGAGGCCGCCGCCCGGCCCGAGCACATCGCCGCCCTCCTCGACAAGGACGTCCCGCACGCCCTGGAAGCCGTCACCGGACTCCTGCCCGCCCCCGGTGACCTCATCCCCGACTGCTCCTGCCCCGACGACGGCTACCCCTGCAAGCACGCGGCCGCCCTCTGCTACCAGTCCGCGCGCCTCCTCGACGAGGACCCCTTCGTCCTCTTCCTCATGCGCGGCCGCGGCGAACAGGAACTCCTCGCCGACCTCACCCGGCGCAACGCCGCCCGTTCCGCCGCCGAACGCGGCACCACCGCCCCCGCCCTCCCCACCGTCCCCGCGCGCACCGCGCTCGCCCCGCTCACAGGGCACGGCCTCCCGCCGCTGCCCCCGCCGCTCCCCGTACCCGAGCGTCCCGGCCGTCCCGCGGTCTTCCCCGCCGACCCGGACGCACCCGACCCCCTCGCCCTCGACCTGCTCGCCGGCGAGGCCGCCGCCCGCGCCCACGCCTTCCTCACCACCGGCCACGACCCCGTCGCCGCGCTCACCCCCTGGCAGGACGCGGTACGGCTGGCCGCCGCGCACCCCGGCTCCGGACTCACCGCCTCCACCCGGGCCCTCTACCGGGACCTGTCCTACGCCCTCGACCGCACCCCGACCGACCTGGCCCGCGCCGTGGCCGCCTGGCGCCAGGGCGGCCCCGCCGGACTCGCCGTACTCGAAGAGCCCTGGGACCCGCCCGCCGGGCCCTTCGACCGGGCCAGACCCGCCCTCCTCGCCGCCGACCTCGCCGCCTTCCGGCCCTGGCGCAACCGGCTCGCCACCCGCTCCCTCCAGCTCCGCTTCGGCCGCGACGGACTCTGGTACGGATACGAGTCGGACACCGACCGCGAGGACTGGTGGCCCCGCGGCACCCCCGACGCCGACCCGGTCGGTGTCGTCACGGCCCTGCTCGGGAGATGACCGACCGATAGGCTGGCACGACGGGAAGTGGTGACGTGAAGGGGGCCTGATGGAAGCCGAGTTGGTGGCACTGGCGACGGCGGGCGCGACCGCCCTGGTGCAGCAGATGGTGGGCGACGGCTGGGAGCGCGCGCGGACCAGGATCGCCGCGTTCTTCGCGGCGCGCTCCGGGGCCGACGAGCAGGCGGTCGGCGAGGAGCTCGAAGCGGCCCGCGAGGACCTGCTGCGCGCCGAGGAGTCCGGCGACGAGGGGACGGCGGACGAGGCCAGGTCCGAGGCCCACGTCGAGTGGCGGGCGCGGATGCGGCGGAGTCTGCTCGCGGATCCGGAGTCGGCGGGTGAGCTGAGGGCGATCCTGGATGAGTTGGAAGGCGAGAAGGTGGCCGGGGCGGTGACGTCGGTGTCCAACACGATCAGTGGCGGAGTCCAGCACGGTCCCGTGATCCAGGCTGCCACCATCCAGAATCTGCAGATCGGCAACCAGGGCGGACCCCGCCCGTGACCCCGGACCCCGTCGTGCGCAACGAAGTCGGCGGGACGGTCCATGGGCCGGTCGTCCAGGCCGGCCGGATCGGCACGCTGACGATGGAGGCCGTCGTCCCGGTCATCCTCCCCGGCACCAAGAAGCCCGGGTTAATCCCGGCGCCGACCCGCCACTTCACCGACCGGCGCGCCGAACTCGACCGGCTCACCGCCCTCCTGGAGGGCGAGGCGGAGAATCCGGCGCCCCGGGTGGTCGTGCTGACCGGCACCGGCGGCATCGGCAAGTCGGCCACGGCGCTCCACTTCGCGGCCCGGCTGCGGGGCCGCTTCGACGGCGGCCAGCTCCACGCGGACCTGCGCGGCGACGCCACGGCCACGGCTGCCGCCCCGTCGACGGTCCTGGTCCGCTTCCTGCGGGCCCTCGGTGTCGCCCCGCAGTATGTGCCGGCCGAGGAGCAGGAGCAGATCGACTGGTTCCGCACCCTGACCGCGGACCGCCGTCTCCTCACCGTCCTGGACAACGCGCACTCGGTGGCCCAGGTCCTCCCGCTGCTGCCCACCGGCCCCGGCTCGCTCACCCTCGTCACCAGCCGCCGCAGGCTCTCCGGCCTGAGCGGCGCGGTGGGCGCCCACCACATGGCCCTGCCGCCGCTCGGCCCGGCCGACGCGGCCCTCCTGCTCACCCGGCTCGCCGGCCGCGAACCCGGACCGGCCGGCTCCGGCGCCGGTGCGGAGTCCGTCGCCCGGCACTGCGGCGGCCTGCCGCTCGCCCTCTGCGTGGCCGGCGAACGGCTCGCCGTACGGACGCATCTCACCTGGGAGCAGTTGGAGCGCGATGTGGCATCGGCAGCGGCCCACGACCGGACCGGCGGCCCCGACGGCGAGGCGCACGACCCCGTCACCGCCGCCGTCGACACCTCGTACCGGGATCTCGGCCCGGACGCGGCCCGTCTCTACCGGCTCGGCGGACTGCGCCGCTGGCCCGCCCTGACCGCCCCGGCCGCCGCCGCGCTCGTCGGGCTCCCCGAGGCGCGGGCGGCCGAGCTGCTCGAAGAGCTCGCCTCGCTCCATCTCGTGGAGGAGTACGCGCCCGACCGCTACCGCTACCACGACCTGCTGCGCGAGGACGCGGCGCGCCGGGCCGGCCAGGAGGACGGCCCCGGCCGTTCGGCGGCCGCTGTCGGGCGGCTGCTGCGCCACCACCTGGCCGCGGCCGCCGCCGCCGACAGGTGCGTCATTCCCGACCGCTGGCGCCTGGGCCCCGCCTATGCCCGGCTGCCTCAGGAACGCCCGTCCAAGGACGAGGCGGAGAAGGCGACGGAGTGGCTGCTCGCCGAGCGCGAGAACCTGGTCGAGGCGGTGCGGGCGGCCGACGAGTACGGACTCGACGACCTCACCTGGCAGTTGTGCGAGGCGCTCTGGAGCCTCTTCCTGCGCCAGGGGTTCCACCAGGACTGGCTCTCCACCCATCGGCTCGGGGTGCGCGCCGCCGCGGCCTGCCCGGACATCCCCGAGGCCGAGGGCCGGATGCACGCCCAGCTCGGCTTCGCCCTGCTGCGCCTCGGACGTCACGAGGAGGCGGAGGCGGCGTTCCGGTCCGC
The DNA here is from genome assembly GCF_040303965.1 of Streptomyces sp. NPDC094032. Classification (NCBI taxonomy): domain Bacteria; kingdom Bacillati; phylum Actinomycetota; class Actinomycetes; order Kitasatosporales; family Streptomycetaceae; genus Streptomyces; species Streptomyces sp. NPDC094032. The sequence continues at coordinate 27,361 of NZ_JBEOUE010000013.1, forward strand.
CGCCGAGGCGGACCGGCGGTGCGGGCATCGCCGGGGCGAGGCGACGGCCGTCGAGTCGCTCGGCCTGGTACGGCTCGCCCAGGGCCGGTTCACGGACGCCGCCGACTCCTTCCGCGCAGCCCAGGACCTCGCCGAGGACCCCCGCGCCCAGGCCCTGCTCGTGCACCACCTGGGCCGCGCCCTCTCCGGCCAGGGGCGGCACGCCGACGCCGCCGACACCCTGGAGCGGGCGCGCTCGCTCATGGTTGGGCTCCCCGACCCGTACAACGAGGCCCGCGTCCTGACCAGCCTCGGCGAGGCCGCGCTCGCCGCCGGGGACCGCGAGCGTGCCGCCGCCCTGCTCACCGAGGCGGCCGAACGGATGGCCAGTCAGGAGGTCCCGGTCCAGGAGGCGGACATCGCCGCGCTGCGCGCGAAGGCGGCGGCCACACCGGCGGAGCGACGCGGCTTCCTGACGGAGGCGATTGAGCGGTACGAACGCCTGGGCTCTCCCGAGGCGGCGGCCCTGCGCGCAGAGCGGGACGCCATTGGCCAGGACGCGGCGGAGGGGCAGGGTGCGGCCGAGGGGCAGGACGCCGTCGAAGGCCAGGACCTGCCCGAGCAACAGGACCCGCCCGAAGACCAGGACCCGCCCGAGCAGCAAGACGCGACCTAGCCGGTGCGGCCAGCCGCCCCCTCCGCCACCGCCCGCACCGCGACCCGGTGTCGCACCGCCCCGGTCACCACGACCAGCGTCCCGGCGGTCGCCAGTGCGGTGAGTGGGTGGCCGGCGGTCCGCCAGGCGTGGGTGGCGGAGGCGTACACGGCCGGGTCGCACGGGTCGGTGAAGCCGTCCGGGCGGGGGAGCGCGGTCAGTTCGAGCGCGGTCCCGTCTGGCGCCCGCACCAGGTAGCTCCCCGGCCCCGTCCGTACGGCCACCAGGCCGGCGTACGGGTGCTGCCGCAGCAGCTCGGTCGCGCGGGGGCCCGCCGGGTCGCCGTTCCGGGTGCGGTCGACGACCACGTCGGCGAGGGCGAGCCGCCCGGCGTCGGCGGTCGTCTCGTCCACGGCCGTGTGCGCGTCCTCGGCGTCGGGGGTGTCCGGTTCCGTGGCGGGGTCGGCGTAACGGGTGACGGTGATCTCCGGCGACCCGTCGGACCCGGCCGCGAGGACCGAGGTGAGGACCCGGACGGGGACGGTGACGGGCGGCGGCCCGAGGCCCTCCGGTGTCGGCAGCGGGTCGAGCCGTGCTGGGCGCGCGGGCTCGGGCAGCCGCAGCAGCGAGTGGAACAGCGTCCGCAGCAGCCGCGCGGACCCGCCCGGGTCGGAGCTCGCGGCCGCCGCGAACCCGTCGTACCGCCCCGGCACATGGCCGTCGATCACCGCCTCCAACTGCGCGCGCAGCGGCACGCCGGGGCGCAGGCGCGGGGCGGTCCGTCCGAGCGCGGCGACCGGTGACGCGGGGTCCAGGTCCTCGTGCGCGAACGCGCCGAGCAGAACGGGGAGTCCGAGCGCGGCGGCGTAGAAGGTGACGGAGCCGTGGTCGCCGAGCACGCAGTCGGCCGCGGCGACCGCCTGCCGCCAGGGCCCGAGGGGGTCGACGAGCGTGAGCCCGGAGTCCTCCGCCCGGCGCAGCCATCTGCGGACCTGGCCGGGCCCGTGCCCGTACCAGATGTTGGGGTGGAGCACCGCGCACAGCCGGTACTCGTCCGTGGGCAGCGTCTCGGTCAACTCCCGCAGCAGGGCCGGGAACGCGTCCGCGCCGACGAGTGAGGACGGGCCCCAGGTGGAGTTCAGGACGACGAGCCGCCGCCCGTCGTCCACGCCGAACGCGCGGCGCAGCGCGGGGCGTCGGTGGCGGAGCGCGAGCATCCGGTCGAAGCAGGGATCACCGGCGAGGACGGCGGTCCCGGCGGCTTCGGGGCAGTCCCGCCGGAGCCGGTCGAGCTGCTCGGGATGGGACAGCACCGTCGCCGTGGCGAGCGGCCGGCCCTCGTGGAGCACCCATTCCGGCGCCGTACCGAAGACAGGCGCGACCACCGACCCCCGGTGTCCGGTGTCCGGTGTCCGGTGTCCGGTGTCCGGTGTCCGGTGTCGCCAGTCTTTTATTGTAGCCAGCGCCGTGTGAGAGGATGGTCAACTTCCCTTGGAACGCCTGGAGTTCACAGCCGTAGCTCGCCGTCACGGCCAGGTCGACAAGGCCGTCCGCCGCCAGCTCCTTGGCCTGTTCCCACGGCACGACCGGAAGTCCCGCCTCCGCGAGCAGCTCCGGAACGCCCGCCTGGAACGGCGAGGAACCCGTGCACGTGGCCAGGGCCTGCACGTCCGGGGCGTCGTCGAAGAGCGGCAGCACGTCGAGCAGTCGGGTCGCCGAGGTGACGTTGTGGACGACGAACAGCACGGTGCGGACGCCCGCCCGGGTCCGCCAGCGGACCGCGTCCCGTCCCACCGGTACGCGCAGCCTCTCCAGCCCCACCGTCACCTCACCCCCCTCCCGCATCACGATAACGCTCAGCGAACCTCCGACGTCGGAACATGATCCACCGCGCCACACTCGCTCGATGGGGTGAAACACGTCATCGCTCGGATCCGGGCACGTCACGGATGGCGTTATTTCGGGTACGGGCGACTGCCCGTGAAGACATCCGGAAGGCAGGAAGCCATGAGGCAGATTCGCCGAAGTGGTCTGGCCACACTGTTGGTCACCGGTGGCGCGCTCGCGCTCTCGGCGGGCGCCGCCCACGCCGACTCCGCGGCCCAGGGTGCCGCCGTCGGTTCGCCGGGGGTCGGCTCCGGCAACGCCGTTCAGCTGCCGGTGCACGTTCCCGTCAACCTCTGCGGGAACACCGTCAACGTCGTCGGGCTGCTCAACCCGGCGGCCGGCAACGCCTGTGCGAACCGCTCCTCGGAGCCCGAGGGGTACGGCTCCGAGGACCGCGGCCCCACCCACAAGGACCTGCCGGGTACCCCGCGCGCCGGATCCTCCGACAACGGAGGCCGCTCGGGCGGCTCGTCCAACGGCGGTGGCGCCACGGCCGAGGGCCGCGCCGAAGGCTCGCCCGGCGTGCTGTCCGGCAACGGGCTGCAGCTCCCGGTCGACCTCCCGGTCAACCTCAGCGGCAACTCGCTGAACGTCGTCGGCATCGGCAACCCGGCCATCGGCAACACCTCGGTCAACGGCCCCGCCGAGCAGCCCTGCGACGAGCACCCCCCGCCGCGCCCGCACACCCCGGTCCGCGAGGTGCCGCCCGCCCCGGGCGCCGACGAGCAGCCGCCCGTGCCCGCGCCGGCCCCGCAGTCGAGCTCGGTCCAGCTCGCCAGCACCGGCTCGGACGCGGTGGGCCTCGCCGTCCCGGCCGGCGCCGCCCTGCTCCTCGGCGGCACGCTGATGTACCGCAGGGCCCGCCGCGCGAGCGACCGGGGCTGATCAGGACGCCACCCGCGTCCCCGTCAGCCGGTACGCCAGGCCCGGAGCACCGCCTCGATGGCGGGTGCGACCCTCGTCCGGGCCTGGTGGCGGGGGACCCCGGTCATCAGCAGCGAGTCGTAGTCGGTGTCGATGTGCCGCACCGCGGCCCGCACCGCGGCCGTGACCGCGCCCCGGTCCAGTGACCGGCCGGCGGCCGTGCGTCCCACCCGGCCGCTGCCCTTCGCCGCGGCGTGCCCGGCTATCTCCGACGCGCGGTCGGCCGGGCAGCTCGGGAAGAGGCGCAGGATCTCCGCCTCCAGGGCCGCCGTGATCGCCGCGTCCCGCCCCGCCCGGCGCTCCGCCTCCCGCGCCCGGCGCCGCGCCCGCGCCTCGCCGTCCGCGAGGCAGGCGGCCTCCGCGCGCCGCAGCGCCGGCTCCTCGACGAGCAGGCCCTGGCGTTCGTACCGGGTACGGCGCCTGTTGTGCCGTACCACCACCGCCCACAGCGCACTGCCCTCGCGGGCCCGGCGGGTGAGCGCGGTGTCGCCGCGGCGCAGGAAGACGAGGTGGCCGAGGTCGGCGCAGTCCAGGCAGACGATGGCGTTGAACTCGACGACCACGCGCTCCAGCGGCCCCTGACGGCACTCCGAGCAGCGGCGTCGCTTGAGCGGTTCGACCACGACGGGGGCGACGAGATCCACACGGTCGTCCTACCCGTACGGGCCGCCCCCGACGCCCGGCGTCACGCGCCGGCGCGGGCTCAGCGCACCCCGGGCGCCGCCGCCGAGACGAACCGGGCCAGGGCCTCCTTGGCCAGCTCCGAGCGCCGGGTCCGGTCGCCGTCGTCCGTCGCCTCGTGCATGCAGTGGGTCACCTCGAAGGCGGACTCGGCGAGTTCGCGGGTCCGCGGGTCGTCGCAGACCAGCTGGACCCGGAAGAGGGCCTGGCGGGCGACGGTGCGCTGCCGGTAGGAGGCGTGCCGGGACTCCTCCGCCTCCTCGGAACCCGGTTCCAGCCTGGCCCGGAACCAGCGGTCGTTCTGGCTGTGCCGGTAGTCGACGACCGCGCCCGCGAACGCGCTGTAGGTCGCGATCCGTTCCTGCCGCAGCTGTTCGGTCCTGGCCAGGGCCGCCGTCCGCTCGGTGGCCCGGCCCTGGAACCAGTGGGTGGCGATCACACCCAGCAGGGTTCCGACGACGGCTATCAGCGCCGCATCCATGACGGATTCGCTCCTCGTGTCCTCGACGCGCCCCCGACGCACCGTCAGCACGCGCGATCAACCGGCAGGAAAAACAGTTCGATTCGCCGGGCGCCGCCCCCTAGGGTCGGTCACGTGGCAACGAAACTCAATCAGATCATCGCAGTAGAGAAAGGCGTCAAGTCCCGGGCGCATCAGGACCTGACCACCGCCCACCACGGACTGCAGAAGCCGGCGCTGCTCGCGGGCATCGCCCGTACGTACCAGCCGAAGGACGAGGAGGGCGAGCAGTTGCCGCCCGAGTCGACGCTGGTGCAGGTCAAGGCCGAGGACGTGCTCCGCGACACCGCGCGGACGCTGACCCGCCTCTTCGACGTCACCGCCACCAAGGACTGGGCGAACTGCGAGGCCCGCGCCGACGTCACGGTCGACGGACGGGTGCTGGTGGCCGGGGTTCCGGTCGCGTATCTGCTCTTCCTGGAGAAGCAGTTGGCGGACATCCTGACCTTCGTCCGCAAGCTGCCGGTCCTCGACGCCGCCGAGTCATGGACGCAGGACCCCTCGACGGACGCGTGGAAGACCGAGCCGGTCCGCACGGTGCGTACGAGGAAGGTGCCGCGCAACCACGTCAAGGCGGAGGCGACGGAGAAGCACCCGGCGCAGGTCGAGGTGTACTACGAGGACGTCCCGGTGGGGTACTGGACGACCGTGAAGTTCTCCGGCGCGCTGCCCGCCCGGCGGGTGAACGAGCTGGTCGAGCGGGTCGAGAAGGTCCAGCAGGCGGTGAAGTTCGCCCGCGAGGAGGCGAACGGCGCCGAGATCACCGACCAGCGCGTCGGCGACGCGGTCTTCGGCTACCTCTTCGGGTAGCCGTCCGAGGGCGGCACCGCCGCCCTCACCATGAACTCCCCGGCCGCGAGCCGCGGTCGGGGTGCGCGAGGAGCGCAAAGCTGAAGCTGAGCCTTGTCGTGAATGCGCGGCCCGGATCACCAGAGCACTTCTGATCCGGATCGCGTTCAAACTCAGACTATTGCTCCAGACTCAGCATGCGCCGCTCATCGCCGGATCGACCGGGCCCGGGCCCAGGTGCGTCGAAATGCCAGTTCGAATCTGGTCCGCCGAGCTTCGATCGGCGGTGGTCCAATGGCAGGACGCGACGCAATGACGATTGACCCGGGTCCTCAACTGCGCCGGCGTGTGAAGAGGAGCGGCATCGACAGGGTCCGGGGGCAGGCTACGCCCTCGGACCCGCCGCCGTTTCCGGCCCCGGGCGGCCCCGCCCCGGTCGCCCCCGCCCCGGCCGCTACTGCCGATAGCCGCCGAGGAAGCGTCCGATGCGGCTGATGGCGGCGTCGAGGTCGTCCGCGTACGGCAGCGTCAGGATGCGGAAGTGGTCCGGGCGCGGCCAGTTGAAGCCGGTGCCCTGCACGACCTGGATCTTCTCCCTGAGGAGGAGGTCGAGCACGAACCTCTCGTCGTCGTGGATCTTGTGGATGGCCGGATCCAGTCGCGGGAAGGCGTAGAGCGCGCCCTTCGGCTTGACGCAGGAGACGCCGGGGATCTCGTTCAGCTTCTCCCAGGCGCGGTCGCGCTGTTCGTACAGGCGTCCGCCGGGGGCGGTCAGCTCATGGATCGACTGCCGGCCGCCCAGCGCCGCCTGGATGGCGTACTGCGCGGGCGCGTTGGGGCAGAGCCGCATGGAGGCCAGCATCGTCAGGCCCTCCAGGTAGTTCCTGGCGTGCTCCCTGGGGCCGGTGACGACCAGCCAGCCGGAGCGGAATCCCGCCACCCGGTACGTCTTCGACAGGCCGCCGAAGGTGAGGACGACCAAGTCGGAGGCGAGGGAGGCGGCCGGGTAGTGCACGGCGTCGTCGTAGACGATCTGGTCGTAGATCTCGTCGGCGAAGACCATCAGGCCGTGCCGGCGGGCGAGATCGAGGATGCCCTCGACGATCTCCTTCGGATACACCGCGCCCGTGGGGTTGTTCGGATTGATGATCACGACGGCGCGGGTCCGGTCGGTGATCTTCGAGGCCATGTCGTCGAGGTCCGGGTACCACTCCGCGGACTCGTCGCATAGGTAGTGCACGGCCTTGCCGCCCGCGAGGGTCGTGACCGCCGTCCACAGGGGGAAGTCGGGGGCCGGGATCAGGACCTCGTCACCGTCCTCCAGGAGCGCCTGGACGGCCATCGACACCAGCTCGGAGACCCCGTTGCCGAGGAACACGTCGTCGACGTCGACGTCCCGCAGGCCCATCGACTGGTAGCGCTGGGCGACCGCGCGGCGGGCGGAGAGGATGCCGCGCGAGTCGGTGTAGCCGTGCGCCTTGGGGAGCATCCGGATCATGTCCTGGACGATCTCCTCCGGCGCCTCGAAGCCGAAGAGCGCGGGGTTTCCGGTGTTGAGGCGCAGGACGCTGTGGCCCGCCTCCTCCAGGGCGTTGGCGTGCTCGATGACCGGGCCGCGGATCTCGTAGCAGACCTCGCTCAGCTTGCTCGACTGCCGGAACTGCATGCGCCGACCTCCCCAGAAGTGTTGATGCTTGGTTTTACCAAGTTCGAGCTTGGAAAGTCCAACAACATGTCTAGACTGCGTCGCATGCCACGCCGCCGAAGCTATGACCAGTACTGCGCCGCAGCCCGCGCCCTCGACGCCGTCGGCGACCGCTGGACGCTCCTGATCGTCCGTGAACTCCTCGCCGGGCCGCGCCGCTACACCGATCTGCACGCCGATCTCCCGGGCGTCAGCACCGACATGCTCGCCGGGCGGCTCAAGGACATGGAGGGCGCCGAGCTCGTCACCCGCCGCCGGCTGCCGCCGCCCGCCTCCGCGTACGTGTACGAGCTCACCGACCGCGGCCGCGAACTGCTCCCCGTCCTGCGCGCCCTCGCCGCCTGGGGTGCGCCCGCCCTCGAAACGCCCCGGCCGACGGACGCCGTACGCGCCCACTGGTTCGCCATCCCGCTCCTGACCGCCCTGGAGCCGCTGGGGGCGCGGGTCGTCCAGGTCACCCTCGACGAGGGGGAGTTCCACGTACGGACGGGGGCCGACGGCCGCGCGGAGTACGGCGACGGGCCGGCCGCCGACGCCGAGGTGCGCCTGGTGACCGACGCGGAGACCTGCCGGGCCCTGGCGAACGGGGAGTCGACGCTCGCCGACGCCGTGGAGGCGGGCCGGGCCGAGCTGGTCGAGACGGCCCGGGCGGGCGGGGCGGTCACCTGACGCGCCGCCGCCTCTCTTACGCGCCGAGCAGCCCGATGCGGCCCTCGTCACCTTCCTTAAGCGCCGCCGCCTCCCCTCCGTACCAGAGCGGCGGCGAGGCGATCCCTGGCCTCCGTCTGCGCCGCGATGCGCGCGTCGAGCACCGCGAGCCGCTCGCGGGCGATCTCCAGGCCGCGCGGGGAGGGCGGGGCGGCGGGCATGTCCCCGTCGAGACAGGACGCGAAGGCGGCCACGTCGTCGAGCGTCAACCCCGCGTCCAGCAGGTACCGGATATTGGATACGCGCACTGCCGCGCCCTCCTCGTAGACCCGGTAGCCGTTGGCCGCGCGCGCCGAGGAGATCAGCCCCGCCTGCTCGTAGTGGCGCAGGGCGCGGGCGGTCGTCCCGGTCCTCCGGGCCAGTTCACCGATGCGCAAGGACACCCCCTCCCCGCGCAGTCGTATCACGCCACCAGGGCGCCCCCGTCGACGGGCAGCACCGTGCCCGTCAGATAGGCGGCGTCCGGCGAGGCCAGCGACGTGATCGCCCAGGCCACCTCCTCCGGGCGGCCGATCCGGCCCAGGGGGATGTGCGCCGACTGCCACTCCCGCAGGGCCTTCCGCCGCTCCGGGGAGAGCCCCATGTGGTCGGCGATCGGCGTCTCGATCGCGCCGGGCGCGACCGCGACCACCCGCACCCCGCGTGGGGCCAGCTCCACGGCCCAGCACCGGGTCAGCGTCTCCAGCGCGCTCTTGGTCGCCGGATAGAGGGAGTTGTGGGGCCAGCCGCGTTGCCCGATCGTGGTCGTGACGTTGACGACGACTCCCCGGGAGGCCGTCAGCGCCGGCAGGGCCGCCTGTGTGAGCAGGGCCGGGGCGACGAGATTGGTCTCCAGGAGGCGGTCGGCCACCTCGCGGCGGAGCGTGCCGAGCGGTCCGCCTTCGGCGATCCCGGCGTTGTTGACCAGGACGTCGAGCCGCCCGTACCCGTCGACCGCCGCCGCGACGATCTCCTCGGGCGCGCCCTCCGCCGTGATGTCCGCGACCAGGGGGCGGATCCCGGGGAAGCCCTCGGCGGCCTCCGCGAGCGGCTCCCGCCTGCGCCCCACGGCGAGCACCGTCGCCCCCTCGCGCGCGAAGGCGCGCGCCGTGGCCCTTCCGATCCCCGTCCCGGCCCCGGTGACCACGACGACCCGGGAGGTGCCGTCGGTGCTGGTTGGGCTGTCTGGGCTGTATCGCTGCTCGCTGTCGTCCATGGGGCGATCCTCGAACCCTGCCGCCAATGACAAGGTCAAGCACGGCAGGATGGGACGGATGCGATACGAAGCGATCAGCTGGGAGCGGCTCGCCGACGCGGTGGCCGACCGGGTCGACGGGGCCGGGCCCGCCGACGGCGGTTGGCTCAAGGTGGGGATCGACGGCGCCCCCGCCGCGCCGGGCGCGGAGCTGGCCGGGCGGGTCGCCGACGCGCTGCGGCTGCGCGGACGGTCCGTGCTCGTGGTCGGAACGGGCGGCTTCCTGCGACCGGCCTCCCTGCGCTTCGAGTACGGCAAGCAGGACCCGGACGCCTACTACGGAGGCTGGTTCGACACCGGGGCGCTGTGGCGGGAGGTCTTCGGGCCGCTGGAACCGGGCGGCAGCGGCCGGGTGCTGCCCGACCTGTGGGACCCGGCCACCGACCGCGCGACCCGCAGCCCCGCCGTACCGCTGGCCCCCGGCGGCGTCCTGGTCCTGCACGGGCCCTTCCTGCTCGGGCACTGGTTCCCCTTCGACCTGACGGTGCACCTGCGCCTCTCGCCCGCCGCCCTCGCCCGCCGCACGGAGGAGCCCTGGGCCCTCCCCGCCTTCGAGCGGTACGAGCACGAGGTCGGCCCGGCCGACGTCGCCGACGCCGTCGTGCGCGCCGACGACCCGCGCCGCCCGGCCTGGACCGGCTTCGGGGACGCCCCAGACACGCCCTAGGCACGCCCTAGGGGCGCCCGCCCACCTTGGTGACGGCCTCCGCCCCCGCGCGGCAGCCCGCTCCGGCTGCCGTCGTCGGGGTCGCGCCGGTCAGGAGGGCGGCCAGGAAGGCGCCCGTGAAGGCGTCGCCGGCGCCGGTGGAGTCGACCGCGCGGACCGGCGGCGCCGTCACCCGGGCCGCCACCCGGCCCTCCACGGCGAGGACGGCGCCCTCGCCGCCCAGGGTGACCGCGACCAGCGGGAAGCGGTGACTGAGGGCGGCGGCGGCCTCGTCCGCGCTCGGGCGGCCGGTGAGCAGCCGGGCCTCGTCGGCGTTGGGCAGCAGGCACTGCGCGCCGTCCACGGCGTCGAGGAAGCGTTCCGTGCCCAGCTCCGTCAGGAAGCCCGCCGACGCCGGGTCGACGCTCACCGGGACACCCGCCGCGCGCGCGTCGCGCAGGACCCGTACGGCCGTCGCGCGGCTCGGCCCGGCGAAGAACAGGTACCCGGACAGGTGCACCCGGGCGACCCCGTCGAGCAGGGCGGGCGACCAGTCCTCGGGCGCCAGCCGCAGCGAGGCCCCGCTGTCCGTGAGGAACGTGCGCTCCGCGTCGGGCCCCACCAGGGCGATCACCGACGCGGTCGGCGCGTCCGGGTCCGGCGCGAGCAGCGGCCGTACGCCCGCGCGGCGCAGCTCCCGCTCGTGCCAGGAGGCGGAGTCGGTGCCCACCCGCCCCAGGAGGCGCACGTCCGCGCAGCCCGAACGCGCCGCCCAGCAGGCCACGTTCGCCCCCGCGCCGCCGGGGAGCGTCCGGATCCGCGCCGGGGTGTCGGTCGCGGCCGCCAGGGGCTTGTGGTGCCGGGCGATCACGTCCGTGACGACGTCGCCGACGACCAGGAGCCCGGCGGGGCCGGTCACGGGCGCCCCCGGTAGGCCGCCGCGATCCGTGCCGCGAGACGCACATTGCCCCGTACCGCCGCGAGGTTGGCCTCCAGGGACGCACCTTCGGTGTGCGTGGTCAGATGGTCGAGGAGGAACGGGGTCACCGCCTGCCCCGTGACGCCCTTCTCCTTCGCCGCCGCCAGCCCCCGCGCCAGCACCCGGTCGTGCAGCGCCGGGTCGAGCTGGTCCTCGCGCGGCACCGGATTGGCGACGATCAGCGCCGCCCGGGGGCCGCCGAGTCCGTCCTGGGCGCGTATCACCTCCGCCACCTCGTGCGGGGTGCGCAGGGTCCAGTCGACCGGTTCGCCCGACGAGGAGAGGTAGAAGCCGGGGAAGCGGTCCGTCCCGTAGCCGACGACGGTCACCCCGAGCGTCTCCAGGCGCTGGAGCGTGGCCGGCACGTCCAGGATCGACTTGACCCCCGCGCACACCACCGTGACCCCGACCCGGGCGAGCAGCCGCAGGTCGGCGGACTCGTCCTGGGTCTCGGCCCACTCCCGGTGGACCCCGCCGAGCCCGCCGGTGGCGAAGACCCGGATGCCCACGGAGTCCGCGAGCCAGGCGGTCCCCGAGACGGTCGTCGCGCCCGTCGCCCCGGTCGCCAGCGCGGGCGCCAGGTCGCGGTGCCCCAGCTTCCGCACCGACGGGTCCTCGGCGATCCTGGTCAGCCCGGCCTCGTCCAGGCCCACCCGGGCGGTGCCGTCGAGCACCGCGATGGTGGCGGGGACGGCCCCGCCCGCCCGGACCAGCGCCTCCAGCTCCCTGGCCACGGCCAGGTTGCGCGGGCGTGGCAGACCGTGCGCGATGATCGTCGACTCCAGCGCGACGACGGGACGCCGCTCGTGGAGCGCCTCCCGTACCTCCTCGGACACCTGTGTGGACATGGGGGATCTCTGACGCAACCGCGAGCCCCGCAAACCTCGGTGGCGTCCATCGGCCACCAGCGTCACGCGCGGGCGACGCTTCTCAGCCGCAGCGCGGCAGCGCGGGCAGCCGGTCCGTGTCGACCACCTGGATCACCGGCCGCGCGCCGGCCGTCTTCGCGTCTCCCACGCTGTACGCGAGGGCCAGGGCGCCGCCCGCCGCCTGCGCGTACCCGTAGGCGGGGGTGATCTCCGCGTACGCGCGCGAGTCGAGGTCCAGGCCGTAGGAGGTCTCCGGGGTGCGCCAGGTGACCAGGCGGCCGGACACCCGGAGTTGGTCCATGCCGTCGACGGCGGGGGAGGCGGTCACGGCGGCCGTGGGCCGGGCCTCGCCCGCGCGCCACACCATCAGCCGGGGCGCGGTCTCGCCCGCCACCCACGCCCAGCTGGTGCCGTCGGAGACCGCGGACCGCAGGTCGCGCAGGGCGGCGAGGGGCCGGGGCAGCGCCGCCGGGCGCCCGTCGCGCAGGGAGACGGCGGCCAGCCGGGTCCCGCCGTCGGCCGCCTCCCGCCACACCAGCAGGCCGCCCGCGGTGAAGGGGCTGTCCAGCGCGCCCGTGTGCCACGCGCGCGTGGCGCCGCCGCCGGCCGGGGCCGCGAAGACGGTGGCCCGGCCGGAGCCGGTGCCCTGCGCCCACAGGACGGTGCCGTCGTGGACGAACGGGCGGGGGAGCGGGCCTGGCCGGTCGGCGCGGGCGAGCCGCCGGGACGCGCCCGTGGTCGCGTCCCACACGTACAGGCTCCACGGGCTGTCCAGGGTCCGGCCCTCCAGGACGGCGAAGACCGCCCAGCGGCGCCCGTCGAAGTCCGCCGCGAGCAGCTGGTGTTCGACGGGGTCGGCGAGGCGGAGCAGGGTGCGGGGCGCGGTCTCGCCACGGCGTACGAGGACGGCGCGGCGCCCCTCGGCGCCGGTGAGCTGGAGCGCCGTCCAGCCCGGTCCCGTCTCCGTGAGGACCGCCTGCTCCCCGCGCGGCGCCCGGTACGCGCCGGCCGCGAACGCCGAGCGCCAGGCGGCAGGCAGCGGCACCTGACAGGCAGCCGCCCGCCCCGCCGCCGGGGCGGAATCGGACGCCCGCGCGGGCGGGGTGCCGGGACCGGTGCCTCCCGCCGAGCACCCCGCGAGCAGCAGGGCGCCCGTCAGGAGCGGCACCGGCAGAAGGCGTCGCCTACCAGACGTACCCACGGCCGCCCATGATGGTGGTGAGGGTGTCGGACGAGATGTGCGCGGACTTCGGCACGGGACCCGCCCAGGAGATGACGCTGGTGCTGACGCCGCCCACCGGGTCGAGGTAGTCGACCTCCCCGGCGGCCGTGTCGGTGTTGTAGCCGTCGATCGAGACCCAGTGGAAGATCTCGATGTTGGGATGCCCGACGAGATGCGGCCCGCCCGGCACCTCCCAGGCGTTGCCCGCGATGGCGTAGTCGTTGTCGGTGTTGTGCGTGATGTGCTGCTTGAAGGCGGTCTTGTCGGCGGCGGTCGGGGTGTAGGGCAGCGCGTTCGGCACGTAACCGGCACCAGGGAGCCGGTAGTTGAGGGCGTCCACCATCGGGTAGCCGGTCGGGTTCGGCACGTTGATGTCGATGCCGTACCAGGCGGTGCCGCTGGTGGTCGTCCTGAGCAGGGTGGCCGCGTCCTGCTGGGAGCGTCCGGCGACCCCGTCGTGGGCGGACTGGGTGATCACCAGGGTGGCCGGGCCGCACCAGTAGGAGGTCTGCTGCGACTGGTGCAGGGCGCCGGACAGCTTGTACCCGGCGAGGACCCGCGCTCCCGTGGACGTCCGCTCGGCCGCGGCCTGCTTGGCGGCGACGAGTCTGCGCTGGGCGGGCGTGAGCCGCTGCGGCCCGAGGGTGTCGTGGGCGGCCTTGTACGCGGCGCCGGGCGCGGGACCGGCCGCCGAGGCGGTGAGGCCTGAAACGGTGGAGGTCTCCGAGGCGGAGGCGGTGGGGAGGGCCGTGGCGGCGGTCAGCAGGGCCGCCGCGCCGAGGACGGCCGCGCGGGCGAGGGTTCGGGTGGGGGGCATCGCACTCTCCTGTCCATGGTGGGGGGAGGAGCGGGAGCGGTTCGGTGGGAGTGTGACGCCGTCAAGCTGCCGCTGTCAGCGGTCCCGGCGCAATCCGTTCGACCAACATTGGGCCCACCAAAGGCGCCGCCCCCGACCAGCGGAAACACGGCCGGCAACCTCCGCGCGGGAAGCGGTTCTGGCGGGGATCGGCCAGCAACGGGCCCCCGGGGCTCGCATCGTGCCCCTCGCGCGCGCGGGTGGGCGGTCGGGCGTCGAAGAGCGTCGGAACACCCCCGCTGGTGCTCCTCGCGCGCGGGCGGGCGCTCACCGCGCGGCTGCGGAATCGGTGCTCCGGCGTCCCGCCCGGCGCGGCCGGACCGCCCCTTGGCGCACGCCCCGGCCGCAAACCCGTCCTGCGGATTCCGTCGTGCCGGACGCCCCCGAGAAGTGCCTGGTCGGGGCAGGAAACGGAGGGCATTCCTCCAGGTGGTCCCGGCCCCGTGGCGGCGCCGGGACCCCGCTACAGTCACCGCCCATGACCACTCACGCACAGCCCTCGTTCGCCGTTCACATCCCCGACGCCGAGCTCGAAGCCGAGCCGCTGGACCCCGCTCAGATCGTCTCCGGCACCCCCGAGGTGACCGGCAAGGTCCTGTGGGAGTCCGCCGACGGCAAGCAGCTCCGCGGCATCTGGCAGATCACCCCCGGCGTGGTCACCGACACCGAGGCGAACGAGCTCTTCGTCGTGGTCAGCGGCCGTGCCACGGTCGCGGTCGAGGGCGGCGACACCCTGGAGATCGGCCCGGGCGACGCCTGTGTGCTGCGCGAGGGCGACCGCACCACCTGGACCGTCCACGAGACCCTGCGCAAGGCGTACCACATCAGCCTCTGAACTCCCTTGGAGGGAGCGAGGCGTGGAGTCTGGTAGGAAACTTTCCTGTCCACTACGATCCCCGCAGCGGCTTGGCGCGGCGCCCGCGCCCGGGGCTTCCCTGGGCATGGGCGTGACGCGCTCAGCGAGAGCTCTGACCCGGCCGCGGATGCAGCGCGACCCGCCTGCGGCGCCCCGCCGCAGGGCCGGGCGGCGCTGCCCGCACCGGTGTCCAGCTCTCGCCGTCCCCAGGCCAGGGAGTCCCCAGGTATGCGCCTGAACGCCTCCGCCCCACCTCGCCGCACCGCACTGTCCCTCCTCCTCGCCGCCGTCCTCCTCCTGACCGGCGGCCTCCTGCTCGGCGCCCCCGGCCGCGCCGACGCCGCCGACCCGCTGCTCTCCCGTGGCAGGCCCGCCACCTCCTCCTCCGACGAGGACGCCACCCTCACCGCCGCCAAGGCCTTCGACGGCGACCCCGCCACCCGCTGGGCCAGCGCCGAGGGCTCCGACCCCCAGTGGCTCCGCGTCGACCTCGGCACGCCTGCCACCGTCACCCGCGTCCGCCTCTCCTGGGAGGCGGCCTACGCCAAGGCGTACCGCGTCGAGGTGTCCGCCGACGGCGCCACCTGGACCGCCCTCGCCACCGAGACCGCCGGCAACGGCGGCTCCGACGACTGGACCGGACTGGCCGGAAAGGGCCGCTACCTCCGCGTCTACGGCACCGCGCGGGGCACCTCGTACGGCTACTCCCTCTACGAAGTGGAGGTGTACGGGACGACGGACGGCACCACCCCGCCGCCCACCGGCGCCTTCACCGTCGTCGCGGCCGGTGACATCGCCGCGCAGTGCACCGCCTCCAGCAGCTCCTGCGCCCACCCCAAGACCGCGGCCCAGGCCCAGCGGATCAACCCGAAGTTCTATCTGACGATGGGCGACAACCAGTACGACGACGCCCGACTGAGCGACTACCGCGCCTACTACGACAAAACCTGGGGCGCCTTCAAGGCCAAGACCCGCCCCGTTCCCGGCAACCACGAGACCTACGACCCGGCAGGCTCGCTCGCCGGCTACAAGGCGTACTTCGGCGCCCTCGCCTACCCCCAGGGCAAGCCCTACTACAGCTACGACGAGGGCAACTGGCACTTCGTCGCCCTCGACTCCAACTCCTTCGACGACCCCGCCCAGATCCAGTGGCTGAAGGACGACCTCGCCCGCAACGCCAAGGGCTGTGTCGCCGCCTACTTCCACCACCCGCTGTACTCCTCCGGCGGCCACGGCAACGACCCCGTCTCCAAGCCCGTCTGGCAGATCCTCTACGCGGCCAAGGCCGACCTCGTCCTCAACGGGCACGACCACCACTACGAGCGCTTCGCCCCGCAGGACCCGAACGGCAAGGCCACCGCCGACGGCATCGTCGAGATCGTCGGCGGCATGGGCGGCGCCGAGCCGTACCCCATCGAGACCGTCCAGCCCAACAGCCAGAAGCGGATCAGCGGCCCGTACGGGGTGCTGAAGCTGGACTTCACCGACACCACGTACGGCTGGCAGTACGTGGGCACCGACGGCTCGGTCAAGGACACCGGCCCGACCTACACCTGCCACTGATGTACCTCGCGACCACCGGTCGCCGCGGCGCGCCGCCCGCCCCCTCCGGGGCGCGGCGGCGCGTCCCCGCCACCGTCCTCGCCCTCGGCACGGTCAGCCTCGTCACCGACGTCTCCTCCGAGATGGTCACCGCCGTCCTGCCCCTCTACCTGGTGCTCGGACTCGGCCTGACCCCGCTCCAGTTCGGCTTCCTCGACGGGCTGTTCACCGGCGCCACCGCGCTCGTACGGCTCCTCGGCGGCCACGCCGCCGACCGGGGCGGCCGGCACAAGCGGATCGCCGGGATCGGCTACGCCCTGTCCGCCTGCTCCCGGCTCGGCCTGCTCCTGGCGGGCGGCGCGACCGGCCTCATCGCCGCCTCCCTCGCCGCCGACCGGCTCGGCAAGGGGATCCGCACCGCCCCGCGCGACGCCCTCATCACCCTCGAAACCCCGCCGGGCGCCCTGGGCCGCGCCTTCGGCGTGCACCGCGCCATGGACACCACCGGCGCCCTCCTCGGCCCCCTGGCCGCCTTCGCGCTCCTCTGGGCGACCTCCGACGCGTACGACGCCGTCTTCGTCGTCAGCTTCTGCACCGGGCTCCTGGGGGTGCTGCTCCTCCTCGTGCTCGTCCCCGGCGGGCGCCGGGAGACCGTTGCGGCCCCGCGCGCCCCGCTCGGCCTGGCCGCCCTGCTCCGGCAGCCCGCCCTGCGCAGGGTCGCGCTCGCCGCCGCCCTGCTCGGCGCGGCCACCGTCGGCGACGCCTTCCTGTACCTGCTGCTCCAGCGCAGGACCGGCCTCGACGCCACCTGGTTCCCGTTCCTGCCGCTCGGCGCCGCGGGCGCGTATCTGCTGCTCGCCGTGCCCGCCGGACGGCTCGCCGACCGCGTCGGCCGCCGACGCCCCTTCCTGTACGGGCACGGCGCCCTGCTCCTCGCGATGGCCCTGCTCCTCGCCCCCGTACCGGACGCGCTCCTCGTCGGCGGGGTCCTCGCCCTGCTCGGCGTCTTCTACGCCGCCACCGACGGGGTCCTGATGGCCCTCGCCGGACCGCTGCTCCCGGCCGCCCGCCGGGCGAGCGGGCTCGCCCTCGTACAGACCGCGCAGGCCCTCGCCAAGGTCGCCGCCGCCACCGGCTTCGGGGCCGCCTGGACCCTGTGGGGGCCGTCCACCGCGCTCGTCCTCGCCTCGGCCGGTCTCACGGCGGCGATCGTCTGCGCCGCCCGCCTGCTGCCCGCCGACCCACCGCACGGAAGGACCACGCCGTGACCGCCGCGACCTCCCTGACCGCCCGTCGCCTGTGGGCACTCGCCCTGGGCGCCCTGCTCCTCCTCGGCGGAGCCACCGCCTATACCCTGCGCGCCGCCGCCGAACACCCGCGGGCGGGCGCCGCGGGCGCCGACACCGGCTTCGGGCTCGACGGGCCCCCGGGCGCCCTCTGGTTCCGCGACACCGCCACCGGACGCGTCGCCCGCCAGGACCCGGCGGCGCCCGGCTCCCGGCTCGCCGGAGGACCGCGCTGCGACCGCTTCCACGCCTCCGCGACGACCGCGCTCTGCCTCCAGCGCCGGCCGGGACTCCCCGCCCGCACATACGTCCTCGTCCTCGACCGGAACCTGCGCGAACTGCGCCGGATGAGCCTGCCCGGCATCCCCAACCGCGCCCGGGTCTCCGCCTCCGGCAAGGTGCTCGCCTGGACCACCTTCGCGACCGGCGACTCCTACAACACCTCCGCGTTCGCCACCCGGACCTCGATCCTCGACCTGCGCACCGGCTACCTGATCAAGAACATCGAACAGATCCCGCTCACCCTCGACGGGCGCCGCCACCACGCCCCCGACGTCAACTACTGGGGCGTCAGCTTCGCCCGTGACGACAACCGCTTCTACGCCACCGTCTCCACCCAGGGGCACACCCACCTGGTCGAGGGCGACCTGCGGAACTGGTCGGCCCGCGCGATCAAGGAGAACGTCGAGTGCCCCTCGCTCTCACCGGACGGCACCCGCGTCGCCTTCAAGAAGAAGGTCAACACGGATCCCGCCGCTCCCTGGCGGCTGTACGTCCTCGACCTCGCCACCCTGCGCGAACACCCCCTCGCCGACCCCCGGTCCGTCGACGACCAGGCGTCCTGGACCGGCCCCGGCACCCTCTCGTACGCCTATGGGGGCGCGGTGTGGAGCGTGCCCGCGGACGGCACGGGGGCGCCGCGCCGGGTGGCGGAGGGGGCGAGCTCGCCGGTGGTGCCGCGCTGAGGTGGCGGCCCCTGGCCCGTCAGACCCGTCAGACCCGTCAGACCCGTCAGACCCGTCAGACCCGTCAGACCCGTCAGGCCCGTCAGGCCCGTCAGGCCCGTCGCGTCGCGCCCCGCAGCGCCAGCAGCGCCATCGGGATCAGCAGGCACGCGCCCACCGCGTTCAGCCAGCCGTATCCCACGGTGGAGACGATGAGTCCCGCCGTCAGGCCGCCGACGCCGGCCGCGGTGTTCATGACGAAGTCGGAGAGCCCCTGGACCGCCGCCCTGGCGGCCTGCGGGACGGAGTCCGTCAGGAGCGCCGAGCCGGAGACGAGCCCGGCCGACCAGCCGAGACCGAGGACGAAGAGGCCGAGCGCGGTCTGCCCGTGGCTCGCCCCCGCCGTGCCCGCGAGGAGCGCCGCGACGGCGATGAGGGCGACGGCGAGGGCGATCACCGACAGCCGGCCGAGGCGGTCCGACAGCCAGCCCATCACCGGCGAGAACGCGTACATGCCCGCGATGTGCCCGCTGATCACCAGGCCGATCATCCGGATGTCCGCCCCGTGGTGGCTGAGCGCGACCGGGGTCATCGACATGATCGACACCATCGCCGTGTGCGAGACGGCCACGGTGACCAGGGCGAGCCGGGCCCGCGAGGACTCCTTCACCGCCCGGAACCCGGCCTTCAGGGAGCGGCCCTCCACCGCCGCGTCCTCCTCGGGACCGGCCAGCGCCCGTGCCGTGAGGAGCGGGTCGGGGCGCAGCAGCACGGCCACCACGACGGCCGAGATCACGAAGACGCCGGACGCCCACACGAAGGGCCCGGCCGCCACAGGGATGCCGAGGCCCGCCACGCTCTCCCCGGCCGGGGCGGCGATGTTGGGCCCGAGGACGGCGCCGATGGTGGTGGCCCACACGACCGTGGAGATGGACCGGGCCCGCCGGTCGGGCTCGGCCAGGTCGGCGGCGGCGAAGCGGGCCGCGAGATTGGCCGAGGAGCCTGCCCCGAAGCCGACCAGACCGAGGAGCAGCACCGGGAAGCTGTCGAGGACCGCGCCGAGGACCGCGACGGCCGCGCCGAGGGCGCCGACGAGATACGCGAGGACGAGCCCGGCGCGCCGCCCACGGGCGGCCATCAGCGAGGCGAGCGGCATCGCGAGCAGGGCCGGGCCCGCCACCGAGGCCGTCGAGGCGAGCCCCGACAGCGCCTCCGTACCGCTGACGTCCTTGGCGAGGACCGCGGCGAGCGCCACTCCGGTGGCGATGCCGAGCCCGCCCAGGATCTGGGTGGCGATCAGCACGGCCTGGATGCGCCGCCGCAGCGCCGGGAGCCGCGCGGGGGAGAGGGGGCCGGATATCTCGGTCGACTGGAGCGCGTCAGGGGCGCCTGGCGTGGTGGTCACTTACGCATAGTGCCAGCCTTCCCACAGTGTGGGAACGGCCGGGCGGGCCGGTGGGAGCGGCCCTGGCTCAGAACAGCGGTTCCGGCAGCACCCCCTCCAGGGCGAGGAGCCTGCGCTTGGTCTCCAGACCGCCGCCGAAGCCCCCGAGCCCGCCGTCGCTCTCCACCACCCGGTGGCACGGCACCACCACCGGCAGCGGATTGGCGCCCATCGCCGCGCCGACCGCCTGGGCCGCCCCCGGCTGCCCGACGCGGCGGGCCAGCTCCCCGTACCCCACCACCGTCCCGTACGGGACACCCTCGGCGAGCTCCCGCAGGACCTGGCGGTTGAATCCGGTCACCAGCGACCAGTCCAGCTTGACGGCGAAGGCGCGGAGCCCCTCGTCGAAGTAGGCCGCGAGCTGCCGCACGGGCTCGGCGAGCAGGCCCGACGAGCTCTCCACGAGCTCCCCGCCCAGGGCGCCCGCGAGCCGCTCAAGGGCCCGGTCGCGCACCCGGTCGTCGGCGTGGAAGACCACCGTCACCAGACCCCGCTCCGTCGCGGCGAGCAGCAGCGGACCGATGGCGCTGGGCACCACCGCCCACTCCACCCGCCCGGCCGTCCGCCCCGTCACCGGCTGCTCGCTCTCCATGCCCGTCATGCCTGTCACCGTACGACCCGGCACTGTCAACCGGGCAGGTCAATTCCCGGACGGCGTGGCCGAGGGGGCCCGCCTGCCGCCATAATCCGGTAGCACTACTCAGCGGTACCGACTGTTTTCGGACGACGTTGCACCAGGGGTGGAGGACAGACGCTCATGCAGGGCATGGTCGACGGATTCAGCTACGGCCTCGTCACACCGGTGGCGGCCTTCCTCATGGCCTGCCTCGGCGGGGCGCTCGGGCTGCGCTGCACCACACGGTCGCTGCGCCACGACGACACCTTCAAGGCCGGCTGGCTCGCGCTCGGCGCCACCTCCATAGGCACCGGCATATGGACCATGCACTTCATCGCCATGATGGGCTTCTCCGTCCAGCAGGCCCCCATCAGCTACGACCGGCCCATCACCTTCGCCAGCCTGGGCGTCGCCATCGTCATGGTCGGCATCGGCATCTTCATCGTGGGCTACCGCGGCGCCACCGCCCTGACCCTGGTCACCGGGGGCACCATCACCGGCCTCGGCGTCGCCACCATGCACTACCTGGGCATGGCCGGCATGCGCATGCACGGCCAGATCACCTACGACACCCCCACCGTCGCCCTCTCCGTGGTCATCGCCGTCGTGGCCGCCACCGTCTCCCTCTGGGCCGCCGTCTCCATCCACGGCTTCTTCGCCAGCCTCGGCGCCAGCCTGGTGATGGGCCTGGCCGTCAGCGGCATGCACTACACCGCCATGGCGGCGGTCGACGTCGAGCTGCACGGCACGCCCGCCCCCGGCACCGGCGACACCGCCACCTCGCTCCTTCTGCCCATGCTGATCGGGCCGGCCGTCTTCCTCCTCCTGGCCGCCGTCGTGGTCATGTTCGACCCGCTGCTCGTCATGGGCGAGCCCGACTGGCAGAAGCCCACGGCCCGCGGCGGCTACCGCCACGGAGCCCCCGGCGTGCCCGCCCCGCGCCGCACCCCCGCGTACGGCGAGCCCGCGAACTGGTCGTCGACGCGGCCCCCCGCCCGCCGGGGCGCCCACCGCGGCACGTACCGCTCCCAGGACTGGTGAGCCGCCCACTTCGCCCACTCCGGCCCCGGCACTGAGCCGATCACCACCCGGCTGTCAGTGCCGGGTCGTACGGTGGTTGCATGCGGCCCGTTTCCAAGATCGAACGTACGGTGGCGCCTTTCGAGGTCGTCAGCCCCTTCCAGCCCAGCGGCGACCAGCCCGCCGCCATCGCCGAGCTCGACCGGCGCATCCGCGCCGGGGAGAAGGACGTCGTCCTGCTCGGCGCCACCGGCACCGGAAAGTCGGCGACGACCGCCTGGATGATCGAGCAGCTGCAGCGCCCCACCCTGGTGATGGCGCCGAACAAGACCCTCGCCGCCCAGCTGGCCAACGAGTTCCGCGAGCTCCTGCCCAACAACGCGGTCGAGTACTTCGTGTCGTACTACGACTACTACCAGCCCGAGGCGTACGTCCCGCAGTCCGACACCTACATCGAGAAGGACTCCTCGATCAACGAGGAGGTCGAGCGGCTGCGCCACTCCGCGACCAACTCCCTGCTGACCCGCAGGGACGTCATCGTGGTCGCCTCCGTCTCCTGCATCTACGGCCTCGGCACCCCGCAGGAGTACGTCGACCGGATGGTCGACCTCAAGGTCGGCGACGAGATCGACCGCGACCAGCTGCTGCGCCGCTTCGTCGACATCCAGTACACCCGCAACGACCTGGCGTTCACCCGGGGCACCTTCCGGGTCCGCGGCGACACCATCGAGATCTTCCCGGTCTACGAGGAGCTCGCCGTCCGCATCGAGATGTTCGGCGACGAGATCGAGGCGCTCTCCACGCTGCACCCGCTCACCGGCGAGGTCATCAGCGACGACCGGCAGCTGTACGTCTTCCCCGCCAGCCACTACGTCGCGGGCCCCGAGCGCATGGAGCGGGCCGTCAACGACATCGAGCGCGAGCTGGAGCAGCGCCTGGCGGAGCTGGAGAAGCAGGGGAAGCTGCTGGAGGCCCAGCGGCTGCGCATGCGGACCACGTACGACATCGAGATGATGCGTCAGATCGGCTCCTGCTCCGGCATCGAGAACTACTCGATGCACTTCGACGGCCGCGAGCCCGGCTCCCCGCCCAACACCCTCCTGGACTACTTCCCGGAGGACTTCCTGCTCGTCATCGACGAGTCGCATGTCACCGTCCCGCAGATCGGCGCCATGTACGAGGGCGACGCCTCCCGCAAGCGGACCCTCGTCGACCACGGCTTCCGGCTCCCCTCCGCCCTCGACAACAGGCCGCTGAAGTGGGAGGAGTTCCAGAAGCGGATCGGCCAGACCGTCTACCTCTCCGCCACCCCCGGCACGTACGAGCTCTCCCGGGGCGACGGCTTCGTCGAGCAGATCATCCGCCCCACCGGACTCGTCGACCCCGAGGTCGTGGTCAAGCCCACCGAGGGCCAGATCGACGACCTGGTCCACGAGATCCGGCTGCGCGCCGAGCGCGACGAGCGCGTGCTGGTCACCACGCTCACCAAGAAGATGGCCGAGGACCTCACCGAGTACTTCCTGGAGCTCGGCATCCAGGTGCGCTATCTGCACAGCGACGTCGACACCCTGCGCCGGATCGAGCTGCTGCGCGAGCTGCGGGCCGGCGAGTACGACGTCCTGGTCGGCATCAACCTGCTCCGCGAGGGCCTCGACCTGCCCGAGGTGTCCCTGGTCGCCATCCTCGACGCCGACAAGCAGGGCTTCCTGCGCTCCGGCACCTCGCTCATCCAGACCATCGGCCGCGCCGCCCGAAACGTCTCCGGGCAGGTCCATATGTACGCGGACAAGATCACCCCGGCGATGGCGCAGGCCATCGACGAGACCAACCGGCGCCGGGAGAAGCAGGTCGCCTACAACAAGGCCCACGGCATCGACCCGCAGCCGCTCCGCAAGAAGATCAACGACATCGTCGCCACCATCGCGCGCGAGGAGGTCGACACCGAGGAGCTGCTCGGCAGCGGCTACCGCAAGTCGAAGGACGGCAAGGGCGCCAAGGCCCCCGTCCCGTCGCTCGCCGCGCACGCCCCGAAGGGCAAGGCCGGCTCCACCGTCGAGCTCGGCGACCGCCCCGCGACCGAACTGGCCTCGATCATCGAGGAGATGACCGACCGGATGAGGGCCGCCGCCGCCGAGCTGCAGTTCGAGGTCGCCGCACGGCTGCGCGACGAGGTGTCGGAGCTCAAGAAGGAGCTGCGCCAGATGAAGGAGGCGGGCCTGGCCTGACCGGGCCGGCCGGGGCGGCCCGGTGTGTTGCAAGA
Organism: Streptomyces sp. NPDC094032; assembly: GCF_040303965.1. NCBI lineage: Bacteria > Bacillati > Actinomycetota > Actinomycetes > Kitasatosporales > Streptomycetaceae > Streptomyces > Streptomyces sp. NPDC094032. The sequence goes on from NZ_JBEOUE010000013.1 coordinate 50,983, forward strand.
CCGACACAAAACCGGGCCGCTCCCCGCGCGTTGTCAGTGCCCCTGCGTAGGGTGCTGCTCACACCGATGAGAGGGGCAGCGCGTGACGGTCAACATGACCAAGGGACAGGCCATCAGCCTGGAGAAGAAGGACGGGGGCAGCCTCACCTCCGTGCGGATGGGCCTCGGCTGGCAGGCGGCGCCCCGCCGCGGCCTGTTCGGCTCGCGCACCCGCGAGATCGACCTGGACGCCTCCGCCGTCCTCTTCGCCGACAAGCAGCCGGTGGACGTGGTCTTCTTCCGTCACCTCGTCAGCGACGACGGCTCGGTCCGCCACACCGGTGACAACCTGGTGGGCGGTGTCGGCCAGGGCGGCGACGACGAGGCGATCCTGGTCGACCTCCAGCGCGTCCCGGTCCACATCGACCAGATCGTCTTCACGGTGAACTCCTTCACCGGCCAGACCTTCCAGGAGGTGCAGAACGCGTTCTGCCGCCTGGTCGACGAGACCAACGGCCAGGAGCTCGCCCGCTACACGCTCGACGGCGGCGGCCAGTACACCGCCCAGATCATGGCCAAGGTGCACCGGGCCGGTGCGGGCTGGCAGATGACGGCCCTGGGCAACCCGGCCTCCGGCCGCACCTTCCAGGACCTCATGCCGTCGATCTTCCCGGTCCTGTAAGCACGCCGTTCAGCACGCCGTTCGCACGTACGGAGAGACGCGACAGATGACCGCCGAGCTGGTCCGGGGGCAGAACCACCCCCTGCCCCACACCCGTCTGGAGATCCGGGTCTCGGCCGGTCATCCGGTCCTCGCCGCGGCCACCCTGGTCGACGAAGGGGGACGGGTCCCGGGCGCCGGGGCCGTCGCCCACCCCGGGGCGGCCGCGCTGCCCGGGATCGAGGTGCCCCGGCAGGCCGCGAAGGACCACCGGCTCGCGGTCGACCTGGAGGCCGTAGAGCCCCTCGTCCACCGCCTCTGCGTCCTGCTCGCCCTGCCCGTCGGGGTGGCGGGGCCGTCCCGCTTCGGGGCCTTCGACGCGCCCGTCGTCACCGTCACGGCGCCCGACGGCACCGGCATCGCCGACTACACCATCACCGGCCTCGACCAGGAGTCCGCGCTCGTCGCCCTGGAGCTCTACCGCCGCCAGGACGCCTGGAAGGTCCGCGCCGTCGGCCAGGGGTACGACGGCGGGCTCGCCGCGCTCCTCGCCGACCAGGGCCTGGAGCGTCCCGCCGAGCTCGCCGGCTCGATCCTGGAGGCCGTCGCCCAGGGCCTGGCCCGCTCCGTCGCCGCCCCGCCCCCGCGCGTCCCCGAGACCGACCGGGTCCGGCAGCCGTCCCCACCCGCCCCGGCAGCCCCGCCTGCCCCGGCAGCCCCGGCGGCCTCCGGCGGGCCCATCGACTACACCCACCGGGACCGCCGCCCCGCCCCCGGCGCCGCCCCGTCGCCCGGGCAGCCCCCGGCCCCGCCCGCCCACCCGGCCCCCGTCGCGGGCGACGCCACCGGCTGGTCCATGGACGAGCGGCTCTACAACCAGGTGTGGGGCATGTTCGAGGACCTGGCCCGCACCGCCGCCGCCTACCGCAGCGCCTGCCAGTTCGCCGAGTCCCGCCTGGACCAGGAGCTCGACCGGGCGCTGTCCGACCCGCGCAACCGGATCGGCGGCGCGGGGGACGCCGCCCGGGCCGCGGCCAAGGCGAGACACGACGAGCTCACCGCCCGCGCCCAGGAGGCCCTCGACCGCGACCTCGCGCAGCTCACCGCCGAGTCCGAGGTCGTCGAGCCGGCGCTGCCCGCCGCGTACGCCCGCTGGGACAGCCCCGTCTGGCAGGCCTACCGGGTCCCGATGGAGGCGCCGATGGCCGTCCGCCTGGGCGATCTCCACCTCCCCGAGCGCACCGGCCTGCGCATCCCGTTCCTCGCCCGGCTCCCGCTGGCCAGGGGACTCTGGGTGGACTCGGGGCGCGGCCACTGCGAGGCGGCCGCCCTCCTCGACGAGGCCGAGCTGCGCGCGCTCGCCCTGGACACGGCCGTGGCCCTCGTGGCCCGGCTGGTGGCGGTGTATCCGGCGGACGGCTTCCGGGTGCGAGTGATCGACCCGGCGGGCGCCGGCGCGCGCGCGTTCGCGCCGCTGGTCGAGGCCGGGGTGCTCGCCGGTCCGCCCGCGGCCGGTGCGGCGGGGGTCTCGGCCGTGCTCGCCCAGCTCACCGAGCGGGTCGACCTGTTGCAGATGGCGGTCCGCGCGGGTGCCGCCGACGACCTGCCGCCGGGCGTCGACACGGCCGAGCACCTCCTCGTCGTGCACGACTTCCCGCACGGCTTCGACGACCGGGCGGTCAACCAGCTGCGCTATCTCGCCGACGAGGGCCCGGAGGTCGGCCTGCATCTGCTGATGGTCGCGGACCGGGTGGACGCCGCCGCGTACGGACCGGTGCTCGATCCGCTGTGGCGCTCGCTGACCCGGCTCACGCCGGTGGCCGACGACCACCTCGCCGATCCCTGGGTCGGCCATGCCTGGACGTACGAGCCGCCGACGGTCCCTCCGGGCAGCGGGGTGCTGCGCCAGGTCCTCTCCCAGGTGTCCGACGCCCGACGGCAATGGGGTTCCTGACCTGCGTGTTTGGGTCGGCTTTACCCTTCTCTTTACCTTTCCTTGGTTCTTCGGGTAGTCTTTTCGAGCGGAGGGGAGTACTCCCCATGCGCGACGTACCCGTCAGTACGGACGGATCCCATGATCCGATCCCGGGGCGTCGGCCCGGGCTCTGCCCGGGTGGAAGAGACCTCCGGCAGCGACGACGCTGATCACAAGCCGTACGACGCCGGAGGCGCAGTGGACGTTTCATTGACCCTTTGGGTGCTGACCATTCTCGGTCTGAGCGCCCTGATCGCAGTCGACTTCTTCATCGGGCGCAAGCCCCATGACGTGTCGGTGAAGGAAGCCGGAATCTGGACGATCGTCTGGATCGCCCTCGCCGTGCTGTTCGGCCTCGGCCTGCTGGTGTTCGGCAACAGCCAGGCGTCGGGCGAGTTCTTCGCGGGCTTCATCACCGAGAAGTCGCTCAGTGTCGACAACCTGTTCGTCTTCGTCCTGATCATGGCGAAGTTCTCGGTGCCGTCCCACCTCCAGCAGCGTGTGCTGCTCGTGGGCGTGCTGATCGCCCTGGTGCTCCGCGCGATCTTCATCGCCGCCGGCGCCGCGATCATCACCAGCTTCTCGTGGGTCTTCTACATCTTCGGCGCGTTCCTGATCTACACCGCCTGGAAGCTCATCCAGGAGGCGCGCTCCGACGAGGAGGAGGACGACTTCGAGGAGAACCGTCTCCTCAAGTCGATCGAGAAGAAGTTCGGCGTCGCCGACCGCTACCACGGCACCAAGCTCTTCATCGTCCAGAACGGCAAGCGGGTCCTGACCCCGCTGATGATCGTCATGCTGGCGATCGGCACCACCGACATCCTGTTCGCCCTCGACTCCATCCCGGCGATCTTCGGCCTCACGCAGGACCCGTACATCGTCTTCACCGCCAACGCCTTCGCCCTCATGGGTCTGCGTCAGCTGTACTTCCTGATCGGCGGCCTGCTCAAGAAGCTGGTCCACCTCAGCTACGGCCTGTCGGTGATCCTGGGCTTCATCGGTGTGAAGCTGGTGCTGCACGCCCTGCACGAGTCCGGGGTGCACGTCCCGGAGATCTCCATCCCGTTCTCGCTCACCGTGATCTGCGGTGTCCTGATCATCACGACGATCACGAGCCTCATCGCCTCCAAGAAGCAGGAGCAGCGTGAGGCGGCCGAGGCCGCGAAGGCCCCGGCGGTCGACGCCGGCGAGGCCGAGAAGGACAGCGTCGGAGCCTGACACCCGGCGCGAGAAGGGGCCGGTGCGGGTGGTGTCACGCCACCCGCACCGGCCCCTGTGCCGTTTCCCGCGCCGCTACGCGGGCTCGGGCGCCGGCTCGGGCACCGCCGTCCGCGCCGGCAGGGTCTCGGGGAGCAGGGCGAAGCAGCCCAGGCTCACCAGCGCCACCACCGTCAGATAGGCCGCCACGCCCCACGGCGGCCCCTCACCGCCCTCGGAGAGCGCCGTCGCGACGATCGGGGTGAGCGCCCCGCCGAGCACGCCGGCCAGGTTGTAGCCGACGGCCGCGCCCGTGCAGCGCACCCGCGGCTCGTACAGCTCGGGGAGGTACGCGGCGACCACCGAGAACATCGTGATGAACGCCAGCAGCGAGCCGAGGAAGCCCAGGAACATCAGCGGCGGCCGCGCGGTGTGCAGCAGCGCCACCATCGGGAACATCCACACCGCCGAGGCCGCGCAGCCCGCGAGGCACAGCGTCCGGCGCCCGTAGCGGTCGCCGAGCATCGCCGCGAACGGGGTCACCGCCCCCTTGACCGCCACCGCCGACATCACGCAGACCAGCATCACCGTGCTGGACACGCCGAGCCGCTCGGTGCCGTAGACAAGGGCCCAGGTGGAGACCGTGTAGAACACCGCGTAGCCGACGGCCAGCGCGCCCGCCGTCAACAGCACGAGCCGCCAGTGCCCGCGGAACACCTCGGTCAGCGGGGCCTCCGCACGCTGCCCCGAGGCGGCCAGCTCCTCGAACTGGGGCGTCTCGGCGAGCGAGGAGCGCAGGGCGAGACCGGCCGCGGCGAGCAGTCCGGCGGCCCAGAACGGCACCCGCCAGCCCCAGGAACGGAAGTCCGCGTCGCTCAGTCCCGCCGTGAGCGCCAGCATCACCCCGTTCGCGAGCAGGAAGCCGACGGCGGGCCCGATCTGCGGGAAGCTGGACCACAGCGCCCGCCGCTCCGCCGGGGCGTGCTCGGCGGTGAGCAGCACCGCCCCGCCCCACTCCCCGCCGAGGCCGAGCCCCTGGAGGAAGCGCAGGGCGAGCAGCAGCAGGGGCGCGGCGATGCCGATGCTCTCGTACGTGGGGACGCAGCCGACCGCGACCGTGGCGCAGCCGGTGAGCAGCAGCGAGGCGAAGAGCACCGGCCGCCGCCCGTACCGGTCGCCGACGTGCCCGAAGAGGACCGAGCCGAGCGGGCGGGAGACGAAGCCGATCGCGAAGGTGCCGAAGGCCGCCAGGGTGCCGGCGAGGGGCGAGAAGTTCGGGAAGAAGAGCGGGCCGAGGACGAGCGCGGCGGCGGTCCCGTAGACGAAGAAGTCGAAGAACTCGATGGCGGTGCCGACGAGCGAGGCGGCGGCGAGCCGCCCCATCGACGGAGAGTGACTGTGGCGCATGTCGCGCCAACTACCCGCCCGCCGTCCGGGTTACGGGGGCGTGCGGGGGCGCGTCGGGATCACCAGGGGATCACCAGCCGCGCTCGCGCCACTCCTCCAGGTGCGGGCGCTCGTCACCCAGCGTCGTGTCGCTGCCGTGTCCGGGGTAGACCCAGGTCTCGTCCGGGAGCGCGCCGAAGAGCTTGGTCTCGACGTCGTGGATCAGGCTCGCGAAGGCCTCCGCGTCGCCCCAGGTGCCGCCGACGCCGCCCGGGAAGAGGCAGTCGCCGGTGAAGAGGTGCGGGTGGCCGTGCGGGTCGTCGTAGACCAGCGCGATGGAGCCCGGTGTGTGGCCGACCAGGCGCCGCGCGGTGAGCTCGACCCGGCCGACCGTGATCGTGTCGCCGTCCTGGACGCGGACGTCGGTCGGGACGGCGATGCCCTCCGCGTCGTACGCGCCGGCGTACGTGCGCGCGCCGGTGGCGTCGACGACCTCCTGAAGGGCCTGCCAGTGGTCGCCGTGCTGGTGGGTGGTGACGACGGACGCGATGCCGTCGTCACCGATCAGCGTGAGCAGGGTCCCGGCCTCGTTGGCCGCGTCGATCAGCAGCTGCTCGCCGGTCGCCCGGCAGCGCAGCAGGTAGGCGTTGTTGTTCATCTCGCCGACCGCGACCTTCGAGATCATCAGGTCGGTCAGCTCGTGCACGTCCGCAGGTCCGCCGACCTTCACCGCTCCGCTGTACGTCATGGCCTCAGCCTATCCCCGGGCCGGGGCGCCCGGGGCGGCAACGGCGGCTACAGGGGCGGGAGCTGGGGGAGCGGGCCACCCTCGGTGACGAGGGCCGCGCCCTTGTCACCGCGCCCGGCCAGCCAGCCGAGGAGCTCGTCCAGGGAGCCGGTGACGGTCACCGGGGCGCCCTCGGTGCCCCCGGTCCGCCCGCGGTCGGCGCCGTCGGGGGTACGGAGGGTCACCGGCGGCACCTCGGGGCGGCCGGACCAGCGGTCGGCGAGGAAGTCGGTCTCGCGCAGCAGGAACTCCTCCGGGAGGTCGGCGAGCTCGTAACCGGCGTCCAGGTCGACGTGGTGCAGCGCCACCTCGACCCAGCGGCGGAAGGGCACCCGGGAGGCGCTGTCGGTGACGCCGTTGCGCAGCTCCACGGTCCGGTCCCAGTCGGCGGGCCCGGCGCACACGGCGTCGAAGCGCTCGGCCGTGGCGCGCAGGTCGGCGAGCTGGACGTCGAGGGGGCGGCCCGCGTCCCGCTCGATGTCGGCGTCGCGGGTGGCGCCGTCCTCGTACATCGGCAGGCCCTGGAGCACGTTCACGAGGGCGTCGGCGTTGCGGGCGAGGTGGGCGAGGACGTGGCCACGGGTCCAGCCCGGAAGCCGTGACGGCTCGGCGAGCGCCGCGTTGTCCCAGGAGGAGGCCGCCTTGAGGAGCCGGTCGGTCGCCTCGCGCACGGAGGTCAGGTCACGCACATGGTCGATCATGGCGCCGACCCTAGCGCCGGGGCGGTGTCGCCACTCGTTCGGGTGAAGAGGGTGGCAGAACTCCGGAAATCGAATGTGCGTGCTATAGGCTCGACGGAAGCATCCGGCATCCTTGGTTGTTGGGTGTTCAGGCACATCCGCTCTCTCAAGAAAGGTGCGGACCGGCGTGGCCGACCGTCTCATCGTCCGTGGCGCTCGTGAGCACAACCTCAAGAACGTCTCGCTCGACCTCCCCCGCGACTCCCTGATCGTCTTCACCGGGCTCTCCGGGTCGGGCAAGTCCTCCCTCGCGTTCGACACGATCTTCGCCGAGGGGCAGCGCCGGTACGTCGAGTCGCTCTCCTCCTACGCCCGCCAGTTCCTCGGCCAGATGGACAAGCCGGACGTCGACTTCATCGAAGGTCTGTCGCCCGCCGTCTCCATCGACCAGAAGTCGACCTCGCGCAACCCGCGCTCGACGGTCGGCACGATCACCGAGGTCTACGACTACCTCCGCCTCCTCTTCGCCCGCATCGGCAAGCCGCACTGCCCGGAGTGCCGCCGGCCGATCTCCCGCCAGTCGCCGCAGGCCATCGTCGACAAGGTCCTGGAGCTGCCCGAGGGCAGCCGCTTCCAGGTCCTGTCGCCGCTGGTGCGTGAGCGCAAGGGCGAGTTCGTCGACCTCTTCGCCGACCTCCAGACCAAGGGCTACAGCCGCGCCCGGGTCGACGGGGAGACGATCCAGCTCAGCGAGCCGCCGACGCTGAAGAAGCAGGAGAAGCACACGATCGAGGTGGTCGTCGACCGCCTCACCGTGAAGGACGGCGCCAAGCGGCGGCTCACCGACTCGGTGGAGACCGCGCTGGGGCTCTCCGGCGGCATGGTCGTGCTCGACTTCGTCGACCTCGCCGAGGACGACCCCGAGCGCGAGCGGATGTACTCGGAGCACCTCTACTGCCCGTACGACGACCTCTCCTTCGAGGAGCTGGAGCCGCGCTCCTTCTCCTTCAACTCGCCCTTCGGCGCCTGCCCGGACTGCACCGGCATCGGCACCCGCATGGAGGTCGACCCCGAGCTGGTCGTCCCCGACGAGGAGAAGTCCCTCGACGAGGGCGCCATCCACCCCTGGTCGCACGGCCACACCAAGGAGTACTTCGGCCGGCTCATCGGCGGCCTCTCCCAGGCGCTGGGCTTCCGCACCGACATCCCGTACGCCGGGCTGCCGCAGCGGGCCAAGAAGGCCCTCATGTACGGCCACAAGACCCAGGTCGAGGTCCGCTACCGCAACCGGTACGGCCGCGAGCGGGCCTACACCACCCCCGCCTTCGAGGGCGCCGTCTCCTTCGTGAAGCGGCGGCACAGCGAGGCCGAGAGCGACTCCAGCCGCGAGCGCTTCGAGGGCTACATGCGCGAGGTGCCCTGCCCCACCTGCCACGGCAGCCGCCTCAAGCCGATCGTGCTCGCGGTCACCGTGATGGAGAAGTCCATCGCCGAGGTCTCCGCCATGTCGATCAGCGACTGCGCCGACTTCCTCGGCCGCCTCACCCTCAACGCCCGCGACAAGAAGATCGCCGAGCGGGTCCTGAAGGAGGTCAACGAGCGGCTGCGCTTCCTCGTCGACGTCGGCCTCGACTACCTCTCGCTCAACCGGGCCGCCGGCACCCTCTCCGGCGGCGAGGCCCAGCGCATCCGGCTCGCCACCCAGATCGGCTCCGGCCTGGTCGGCGTGCTCTACGTGCTCGACGAGCCGTCCATCGGCCTGCACCAGCGCGACAACCACCGGCTCATCGAGACCCTGGTCCGGCTCCGCGACATGGGCAACACGCTCATCGTGGTCGAGCACGACGAGGACACCATCAAGGTCGCCGACTGGGTCGTCGACATCGGCCCCGGCGCCGGTGAGCACGGCGGCAAGGTGGTCCACTCAGGACCCTTGAAGGAGCTCCTCGCCAACGAGGAGTCGATGACCGGGCAGTATCTGTCGGGCCGCAGGGCCATCGGCACCCCGGACGTCCGCCGCCCCATCGACCCCGGCCGCCGCCTCACCGTGCACGGCGCCCGCGAGAACAACCTGCGGGACATCGACGTCTCCTTCCCGCTCGGCGTCCTCACCGCCGTCACCGGAGTCTCCGGCTCCGGCAAGTCGACCCTGGTCAACGACATCCTCTACACCCACCTGGCGCGCGAGCTCAACGGCGCCAAGTCGGTGCCCGGACGGCACACCCGGGTGGACGGCGACGACCTCGTCGACAAGGTCGTGCACGTCGACCAGTCGCCCATCGGCCGCACCCCGCGGTCCAACCCGGCGACGTACACCGGCGTCTTCGACCACGTCCGCAAGCTGTTCGCGGAGACCATGGAGGCGAAGGTCCGCGGCTATCTGCCCGGCCGCTTCTCCTTCAACGTCAAGGGCGGCCGCTGCGAGAACTGCTCCGGCGACGGCACCATCAAGATCGAGATGAACTTCCTCCCGGACGTCTACGTCCCGTGCGAGGTCTGCCACGGCGCCCGGTACAACCGGGAGACCCTGGAGGTCCACTACAAGGGCAAGTCCATCGCCGAGGTCCTGGACATGCCGATCGAGGAGGCCCTGGGCTTCTTCGAGGCCGTCCCGACCATCGCCCGCCATCTGCGCACGCTCCACGAGGTCGGCCTCGGGTACGTCCGCCTCGGCCAGTCCGCGCCCACCCTCTCCGGCGGCGAGGCCCAGCGCGTCAAGCTGGCCTCCGAGCTCCAGAAGCGCTCCACGGGCCGCACGGTCTACGTCCTGGACGAGCCGACCACCGGCCTCCACTTCGAGGACATCTCGAAGCTGATCACGGTCCTGTCCGGCCTGGTCGACAAGGGGAACTCGGTGATCGTCATCGAGCACAACCTGGACGTCATCAAGACCGCCGACTGGGTCATCGACATGGGCCCCGAGGGCGGCAACGGCGGCGGCCTGGTCGTCGCCGAGGGCACGCCCGAGGAGGTCGCCTCGGTCCCGGCCAGCCACACCGGCAAGTTCCTCCGCGAGATCCTCGGCGCCGACCGGATCAGCGACGCCTCGGTCCCGGCCGCGCGGAGCGCCAAGAAGGCACCCGCCAAGAAGGCACCCGCCAAGAAGGCCCCCGCGAAGAAGGCCGCGGCCACCAAGGCGACCGCGACCAAGGCCGCCGCCAAGAAGGCGGCGCCCGCGAAGAAGACCGCCGCGAAGAAGACGACCGCCAGGGCCCGCAAGGCCTGACGGACGCCGACACCCGAGGGGGTGGCCCAGCCGACAGCGGCGGGGCCACCCCCTCAGGCGTCGCCCAGCTCGTGCCCGTACGGCGGCTCCGCGCCCGCCCTCGTACAGGTCACCGCCGCCGCCCTGGCCGCGAAGGACAGCAGCTCCCGCCACTCCTCCCGGGACAGGGCCGCCGGATCACGGCCGGCCAGCCCGTGCAGCAGGGCCGCGTTCACCGTGTCGCCCGCCCCGATCGTGTCCACCACCCGCACCCGCACCGCCGGGACCGACACCTCGTACGCGCGCGTGAGGACGCTCAGGCCCCGGGCGCCCCGGGTCAGGACCACCGCGGCCGGGCCCCGCTCCAGCCACCCGGCCGGGGAGCCGCCCAGCCAGGCCGCGTCCTCCTCCGACAGCTTCAGGAGCGAGACGTACGGCAGCCAGCCCGCGAAGCGCTCCCGGTACGCCGCCGGGTCCGGGATCAGGCCCGGACGCACGTTCGGGTCGAGCAGCGTGAAGACACCGTCCCGCGACGAGCGCCGCAGCAGGGCCTCGTACGCGCTCGCGCCCGGCTCCAGAGCCAGCGAGCAGGTGCCGAAGGCCACCGCCCGCACCCCCTCCGGCAGCCGCTCCGGCAGCGTGAAGAGCCGGTCCGCCGTGCCCTCCACGTAGAAGCCGTAGCGCGCCGAGCCGTCCGGACCCACCGAGGCCACCGCCAGGCTCGTCGGCTCGGGCCCGCGCTGGACAAGACCGGTCGCCACCCCCGCCGCCCGCAGCCCGCCGACCAGCGCCTCGCCGAAGGCGTCCGTCGAGACCCGGGAGCAGAAGGCCGCCTCCGCGCCGATCCGCCCGAGGGCCACCGCCGTGTTGTACGGGCCGCCGCCCGGCCGGGGCAGCAGCGGGGACAGCGGGCCATCGGCCCCGTCCGGAACCAGGTCGATCAGGGACTCACCGGCGACGACGATCACGTACCGGAAGGTAACCCATGCCCCACCCGTCACGACAGCCCCGCCGCAGGCCCCCGGGAGCGCGCCGGTATCGTCGTTCGGGTCACCCGCTTCGGGTGGCTTGTCCCCGATTTCCCCCGTGAACCCGTGGAGTGCTCATGTCCGGCCAGTCCACCCGCCGCACCGTGCTGAAAGGCGCCGCCCTCGCCGGGGCCGCCGGGCTGGGTGTCTCCGCCTGCTCCACGGACTCCAAGCTGGGCCACGCCCAGACCCCGACCCCGACCGCACCGGTCGCCCTCGGCGCGCCCGACGAGGTCCCCGTGGGCGGCGCGAAGCTCTACCGCGAGCAGCGGCTGCTCGTGCACTGCCCGGCCAAGGGCCAGTACAAGGCGTTCAGCGCCCAGTGCACCCACGCCGGCTGCGTGCTCGACAAGATCGAGGACAACGAGGGCAACTGCCCCTGCCACGGCAGCCGCTTCGACGTGGCCACCGGCAAGGCCCTCCAGGGCCCGGCGACCGTGCCGCTCCCCGAGGTCCCGGTCCGCGTGGAGAACGGCAAGCTGATCGCCGGCCCGGAGGCCTGAGGCCCCGGGGCGGCTACGCCCAGTCCCACTCGATCCCCAGGATCCCCGGGCGCACCCCCTGCTCCACCAGGTGCACCGCGCGGTGCCGGCCGCTCAGCGTCAGCTCGGCCCGGCCGCCGCGCGGCGCACCCGTCGAGGCCTGCGCGAACCGCCGGCACCGCACCGGCAGCGCCGCCTCGTCGAAGCGCGCCTGGAGCACGTACTGCCCGCCCGCGAAGCTGAAGCCCCGCACGTACTCCCGGCTCGGACCGCCCGTACCGTCCTCGAAGCCGTACGAGAAGAAGTACGTGTCCCCGGCCCGCAGCCGCGTGTCGAAGAGCAGCTCCGCGACCAGCACCCCCGTCTCCGCGTGCCGCCGCACCCGGCCCGTACGGCAGTTCTCCGCCGCCCGCACCTCCACCCGGGACGGATCGCAGCCCGGATCGCCCCAGTGGATCGCCAGATAGCGGTCGATCCCGTCCCGGTGCGCCCGCACCACCTGCTGCGAATCCCGGCCGAGCAGCTCCCGGCCCGCCCCGATCCGCACCCGCTCGTGGTGGCCCACCGTGTGCAGCCCCCCGTCCGCCGGGCTCTCCAGCTCCGCGAGCAGCTCCTCCACGACCCCGGAGGCCTCCACCAGGGAGCGGTACGAGCGGGTCGCCGGGCGCTCCACGTCGGCGCGGGCGGCGGCGTCCTCGGCGAGCAGCCGGGTCAGCGAGTTCCCCGGCAGTTGCAGCACCTCCTCCAGGGCCCGGACCGCCTTCATCGACTCGGGCCGCTGCGGGCGGCGGGCGCCCTGCTGCCAGTAGCTCAGCGAGGTCACCCCGACCTTGATGCCCCGGTGCGCCAGATGGTGCTGCACCCGCTGGAGCGGCAGCCCGCGCACCGCGAGCGCCGTGCGCAGCGCCAGGTGGAACGGGCCGGTGTGCAGCAGCTGCGCCAGATCGGCCTCGGTATGACCCACGAGGACTCCTCAGTGAACGTTCACGTCAGGGCGGACGGAGTGCGGCACCGCCCAGGGCGGGCGGGCTGGTGGACCGGGGGCCGTCGTTCACAGCCGGGTCACACCGTTCACAGCTCGCCGTCACCCCGCATTGAAGCGTGTTGACCCGTTCCGGACAACGGCCGATGCTCCTGACCAGCGTCCGGACGCGCTCCTCTCCTCCAACTCCCCACATCCCCACCTCGGGAGGAACGCGATGCGCAAGAGAAAGCTCACCTTCGCGGCGGTCGCCGCGGCCGCCGCCCTCTTCGTCCTGCCCGCCGTGCCGGCGACCGCCGCGCCGGCCGGATCCGGGACGACACAGAGCGACACCGCGTCGGCGTACGCGTACAAGCGCCTCAACATCACCATGCAGGCCCAGCAGAAGACCAACTGGTGCTGGGCCGGGGCCGGCAACACCATCGCCACCTGGTTCGGCCGCTCCTACACCCAGAACCAGTTCTGCAACGCCGCCTTCAACCGCCAGCAGGGCTACGAGTGCCCCAACTCGCAGGCCACCCTCGGCAACGTCCAGACCGGGCTCAGCTGGGCCGGCATCAACCCCGGCTCGTACGTGGACGGCTGGCTGCGCTACTCCACCGTGCAGACCGAGATCAACGCCAACCGGCCGATCGAGACGCGGATCCAGTGGTCCAGCGGCGGCGGCCACATGCATGTGATCTACGGCTACGACGACGCCAACAGCTGGGTCTACTGGGGCGACCCGTGGCCCTCCAGCGACCGCTACAACTGGGCGTCGCACGACTGGTACGTCAACAACAGCTCCTTCTCCTGGACCCACTCGCTCTACCGGATCGGGGCGTGACGACGATGACCGTACGCACACGTGCCCTGGGCGCGGGCCTGCTGGCCGCCACCGCCCTGGTCGCCCTCGGCGCCGCGCCGGCCGAGGCGGCTCCGGCCCCGGTCCCGCCGGCCGCGCCCACCCCCGAGCAGGCGGCCGCCGCGCCGGGGACCCTCGACACGCTGGCCCGCTTCTTCAGCCGGGACGCCAAGGACGGCGCCGCTCTTGCGCGGTCCGCGGCCAAACCCCGGATCGAGGGCGCTTCGGTGCCGGTACGGATCCTGTCGCCGGACTTCGTCGCCGGGAAGCCGGGCGCGGCCGTGGCCCGCGTGGAGTTCCACGCGAGCAAGGCGGTCGCCGCTGACGGGCAGACGGCCTCGCTGTGGACCGTGCGCGGGGCCGACGGCGGCTGGCGGGTGGTGAACATCGCCACCGGCGACGACGAGCTGCGCTACACCCGGGAGGGGCTGCGGGCGCTGCCCGGGGGGATCGTCTTCCGTGAGCCGCAGATCGACGCGTGGTATGTCCAGAAGGGGGCGAAGGTGCTGCCGCTGGATGAGGATGCGGTGCGGGCGGTGGGTAAGAACGGGGTCACGCTCGCTGTGTATCGGGAGCGGGTGGTGAGGGCTTACGGGGACAAGTTGCCGGGGTCCGGGTATGCGAAGAAGGGGGTGGCGGGTGGGTATGACAGCGCTGCCGCTGTGCCGGAGGCTGCTGACGGGTCTGTCGTCACCGCTGCCTCCACCGCGGCGGGGGCCGGTGCGGTGCTGGCCCTTGGGCTGATAGGTGCTGCGGCCGTACGGAGGCGGCGCGGGTCTGTGGAGGGCTAGGTTCGGGCGACTGGGAGCCTAGGCCCGGCAAGGGGCGCCGTTCCGTTGTGCCCACCCGTTCCGCCCTGCGGAACGATTGCCCACAACGAGGGGGGGCGGAGGTCCTGGCCTCCGTCCCCTACTGCGCCAGATACCCCCCGTCCACCGGCAGCACCGCCCCCGTCACGAAGCTGGCCTCCTCCGAGGACAGGAAGAGGATGGCTGACGCGACCTCGTCGGGGTGGCCGAAGCGGGTCATCGGGTGGGCTTTGGCTACGGATTCCAGGTAGGCGGGGCCGCCCGGTTCCTCGCGGACGGCGGCTACGCGTTCGGTTTCGATCGTGCCGGGGGCGACCGCGTTGACGCGGATGCCGTGGGCGGCCCACTCCACCGCCAGGTGCTTGGTCAGGCCCGTCGCCACGAACTTCGCCGGGCCGTAGACCGCCTGCCGGGCCTGGCCCGCGACGCCCGAGACGGACGAGGTGCAGACGATCGCGCCGCCGCCGGTGAGGAGCATCGCCTCGATCGCGTACTTGCAGGTCAGGAACATGCCCCGGCCGTCCACGGCCATCACGTGGTCGAAGTCCGAGGCGCTCGCCTCGGTGATGTCGAGCAGCGGGATCACCCCGGCGTTCGCCACCAGCACGTCAAGGCGGCCGAAGCGCTCGACCGCCGTGGCGATCATGCGGCGGGCGTCCGCGTCCCGCGAGACGTCCCCGACCACCGTGACCATGTCGTCGCCGAGCGTGCCGAGCCGCTCCGCGTCCACGTCCGTCGCCACCACCCGGGCGCCCTCGCGCGCGAAGCGCAGGGCCGTCGCCCGGCCGATCCCGCTCGCCGCGCCGGTGACCACGCACACCCGGCCCGCGAGCCGTCCTGAAACCTCGTTCGCCATGTCCGGCCAACGAGCGCGCACGGCCTGAGTGTCGGTCCCCGCCAGTAGGGTGGAACCATGGCCGACCCCTCCAGCTACCGCCCGAAGCCGGGACAGATCCCCGACTCGCCGGGGGTCTACAAATTCCGCGACGAGCACCGCCGGGTGATCTACGTCGGGAAGGCGAAGTCCCTGCGCCAGCGCCTGGCGAACTACTTCCAGCCGCTCGCCAGCCTGCACCCGCGCACGGCGACGATGGTGACCACGGCCGCCTCCGTGGAGTGGACCGTCGTATCGACCGAGGTCGAGGCGCTACAGCTGGAGTACACCTGGATCAAGGAGTTCGACCCCCGGTTCAATGTGAAGTACCGGGACGACAAGTCCTATCCGTATCTCGCCGTCACGCTCGACGAGGAGTATCCGCGCGTCCAGGTCATGCGGGGCCACAAGAAGAAGGGCGTGCGCTACTTCGGGCCGTACGGGCACGCCTGGGCGATCCGCGAGACCGTCGACCTGATGCTGCGCGTGTTCCCGGTGCGTACCTGCTCGGCGGGGGTCTTCCGGAATGCCGCCTCGGCGGGACGGCCGTGCCTGCTCGGCTACATCGGCAAGTGCTCGGCGCCCTGCGTCGGCCGGGTCACCCCCGAGGAGCACCGCGAACTGGCGGAGGACTTCTGCGACTTCATGACCGGCCGCACCGGCACGTATCTGCGGCGTCTGGAGAAGGAGATGACGCTCGCGGCCGAGGACATGGAGTACGAGAGGGCCGCCCGGCTGCGCGACGACATAGGGGCCCTGCGCAAGGCCATGGAGAAGAGCGCGGTCGTCCTCGCCGACGCCACCGACGCCGACCTGATCGCGCTCGCCGAGGACGAGCTGGAGGCCGCCGTCCAGATCTTCCACGTGCGCGGCGGCCGGGTGCGCGGCCAGCGCGGCTGGGTCACGGACAAGGTCGAGGCCGTCGACACCGCCGGGCTCGTCGAGCACGCCCTCCAGCAGCTGTACGGCGAGGAGAGCGGCGAAGGCGTCCCCAAGGAGGTCCTGGTCCCCGCCCTGCCCGAGGACGCCGAGGCGGTCAGCGCCTGGCTCGCCGGGCGCCGGGGGTCCAACGTCTCGCTGCGGGTCCCGCAGCGCGGCGACAAGAAGGACCTGATGGAGACCGTCGCGCGCAACGCGCAGCAGGCCCTCGTGCTGCACAAGACCAAGCGGGCCAGCGACCTCACCACCCGCTCCCGGGCCCTGGAGGAGATCGCCGACGCCCTCGACCTGGACTCGGCGCCGCTGCGCATCGAGTGCTTCGACATCTCCCACCTCCAGGGCGAGGACGTCGTGGCCTCCATGGTCGTCTTCGAGGACGGACTGCCCCGCAAGGGGGAGTACCGCCGCTTCCAGATCAAGGGCTTCGAGGGGCAGGACGACGTCCGCTCCATGCACGAGGTGATCAGCCGCCGGTTCAAGCGCTACCTCGCCGAGAAGGAGAAGACCGGCGAGTGGGTCGACGGCGAGGTCCCGGCGGACGAGGGGCCCGAGGGCCGGGAGGACGACGGGCGGCCCAAGCGCTTCGCGTACCCGCCGCAGCTCGTCGTGGTCGACGGCGGGCAGCCGCAGGTGGCGGCGGCCCGGCGGGCCCTGGACGAGCTCGGCATCGACGACATCGCCGTCTGCGGGCTCGCCAAGCGCCTGGAGGAGGTCTGGCTGCCCGGCGACGACGACCCGGTGGTGCTGCCCCGCTCCAGCGAGGGCCTGTACCTCCTCCAGCGGGTACGTGACACGGCTCACGATTTCGCCATCCGCTACCAGCGCTCCAAGCGGAACAAACGCATCCGCAGCAGCCCCCTGGACGCCGTCCCGGGCCTGGGCGAGACGCGCAAACAGGCACTCATCAAGCATTTCGGCTCGGTCAAACGCCTCCGACAGGCGACAATCGAGCAGATCTGCGAGGTCCCCGGCATGGGCCGCAAGACGGCGGAGGCCGTGGCGGTGGCCCTCGCGCAGGCGGCCCCGGCCGCGCCCGCCGTGAACACGGCAACAGGAGAGATCATGGAAGACGACGGGGGCACCACGGCATGACCACGCACGACCAGCAGGACCCGCAGCACACGCACAACGAGCACGAAGACGGAGCGCCAGACATGGATACGGGCACCACGGAGCCCGCGGGCGACGCCAACGCCGACGCGGCCATCCCCGAACTGGTGATCATCTCCGGCATGTCCGGAGCCGGCCGGTCCACCGCCGCGAAGTGCCTGGAGGACCTCGGCTGGTTCGTCGTCGACAACCTGCCGCCCGCGCTGATCCCCACCATGGTGGAGCTCGGCGCCCGCTCCCAGGGCAACGTCGCCCGCATCGCGGTCGTCGTCGACGTCCGCGGCCGGCAGTTCTTCGACAACCTCCGCGACTCCCTCGCCGACCTCGACTCCAAGCAGGTCACCCGCCGGATCGTCTTCCTGGAGTCCTCCGACGACGCCCTGGTCCGGCGCTTCGAGTCGGTCCGCCGCCCGCACCCCCTCCAGGGCGACGGGCGCATCGTCGACGGCATCGCCGCCGAGCGCGACCTGCTGCGCGAGCTGCGCGGCGACGCCGACCTGGTGATCGACACCTCCAGCCTCAACGTCCACGAGCTGCGCGCCAAGATGGACGCCCAGTTCGCCGGCGAGGAGGAGCCCGAGCTGCGGGCCACCGTGATGTCCTTCGGGTTCAAGTACGGACTGCCCGTCGACGCCGACCTCGTCGTCGACATGCGCTTCCTGCCCAACCCGCACTGGGTCCCCGAGCTGCGCCCCTTCACCGGTCTGAACGAAGAGGTCGCCAACTACGTCTACAACCAGCCCGGCGCCAAGGAGTTCCTGGACCGCTACACCGAGCTGCTCCAGCTGATCGCCGCCGGATACCGCCGCGAGGGCAAGCGGTACGTGACGATCGCCGTCGGCTGCACGGGCGGCAAACACCGCTCCGTGGCCACCGCCGAGAAGCTGGCCGCCCGGCTCGCCTCGGAGGGCGTCGAGACCGTCGTCGTCCACCGGGACATGGGGCGCGAGTGAAGCCGTACAAACGGCGCGCTTCCACCCTGTCGGTGCGGCGCGCGCTCCGCAGGCGCGGTGCCCAGCCCAAGGTGGTCGCGCTCGGCGGCGGGATGGGGCTCTCCGCCTCCCTCGCCGCCCTGCGCCGCATCACCGGCGACCTGACCGCCGTGGTCACCGTCGCCGACGACGGGGGCTCCAGCGGCCGGCTCCGCGAGGAGCTGGGCGTGCTGCCCCCCGGCGACCTGCGCAAGGCGCTCGCGGCGCTCTGCGGCGACGACGACTGGGGCCAGACCTGGGCCCGGGTGATCCAGCACCGCTTCCAGTCCAAGGGCGAGATGCACGGCCACGCGGTCGGCAACCTGCTGATCGTCGCCCTCTGGGAGCAGCTCGGCGACCCCGTCCAGGCCCTCGACCTGGTCGGCAGGCTGCTCGGCGCGCACGGCCGGGTGCTGCCCATGTCCGCCGTGCCGCTGGAGCTCCAGGCCCTGGTCAAGGGCCATGACCCGGAGCGCCCGCTCGACGTCGACACCGTGGCCGGCCAGGCCACCGTGGCCCTCACCCCCGGCGAGGTGCAGTCCGTGCACCTGGTGCCGCACGACCCGCCGGCCGTGCCCGAGGCCGTCGAGGCGGTCCTGGACGCGGACTGGGTGGTGCTCGGCCCGGGGTCCTGGTTCTCCTCGGTGATCCCGCACCTTCTGGTCCCCGAGCTGCTCGACGCCCTGGTGGAGACCAAGGCCCGTCGGGTGCTCTCGCTGAACCTCGCGCCGCAGCCCGGAGAAACAGAGGGCTTCTCTCCGCAGCGTCATTTGGAGGTTTTGGCACGACACGCCCCTAAACTCGCCCTGGACGTGGTGCTGGCCGACGAGGCCGCCGTGCCCGATCGCGAGTCCCTCGCCGATGCCGCCAAGCGGCTCGGCGCCGCGGTCGAGCTGGCGCCGGTGGCCAGGCCCGACGGTGCTCCGAAGCATGACCCGGAGCTGTTGGCCGCCGCGTACGACCGTATTTTTCGGATGCATGGAAGGATCGGCCCATGGCGATGACGGCAGCGGTGAAGGACGAGATCTCCCGGCTTCCCGTCACCCGGACCTGCTGCAGGAAGGCAGAGGTCTCGTCGATCCTGCGGTTCGCGGGCGGGCTGCACCTGGTGAGCGGCCGGATCGTGATCGAGGCGGAGCTCGACACCGCGATGGCGGCGCGCCGCCTCAAGCGGGACATCCTGGAGATCTTCGGGCACAGCTCGGAGCTGATCGTGATGGCCCCCGGCGGACTGCGCCGGGGCTCGCGCTTCGTGGTGCGCGTGGTGGCGGGCGGCGACCAGCTGGCCCGCCAGACCGGCCTGGTGGACGGCCGCGGCCGTCCGATCCGGGGCCTGCCCCCGCAGGTCGTGTCGGGTGCCACCTGTGACGCGGAGGCGGCCTGGCGCGGCGCCTTCCTGGCGCACGGCTCGCTGACCGAGCCGGGCCGCTCCTCCTCCCTGGAGGTGACCTGCCCCGGCCCCGAGGCCGCCCTCGCCCTGGTCGGCGCGGCCCGCAGGCTCTCCATCGCGGCCAAGGCCCGCGAGGTACGGGGCGTGGACCGGGTGGTGGTCCGCGACGGCGACGCCATCGGGGCCCTGCTCACCCGGCTCGGCGCGCACGAGTCGGTGCTGGCCTGGGAGGAGCGGCGGATGCGCCGCGAGGTGCGCGCCACCGCCAACCGGCTGGCCAACTTCGACGACGCCAACCTGCGCCGCTCGGCCCGCGCGGCGGTCGCCGCGGGCGCCCGGGTGCAGCGGGCCCTGGAGATCCTCGCCGACGAGGTGCCCGAGCACCTCGCCGCCGCGGGCCGGCTGCGCATGGAGCACAAGCAGGCCTCCCTGGAGGAGCTGGGCGCGCTCGCCGACCCGCCGCTGACCAAGGACGCGGTGGCCGGCCGGATCCGCCGGCTGCTCGCCATGGCCGACAAGCGGGCGCAGGACCTGGGCATTCCCGGGACCGAGTCCAACCTGACGGAGGAGCTGGACGACAGCCTCGTCGGCTGACCCGTCACCGGAACGGCCGCAGAACGGCCGATTCCGCTCAACTCACCGCTGCCGGTGCCTTTCTGAGGCACCGGCAGCTTCCGTTCGCCGCGCCGTACGCACCCTTGACGAAGCCCGTGAGTCACCACGAGCCTGACGTCTGTTCACTTTCGTGGCAGACAAGAGCAAGGGGGGCTTATGAGACGCAGAGCAAGAGCGGTGCTCGCCGCCGGGTCACTGCTGATCGCGGGACTGGTGGCGGCACCCGTCGCCGGAGCACAGCCGAACACCGACGGCTCGGCCCAGGGCGACGGGCTCTCCGTCTGGCGTGCCAAGGTCAGCAAGGAGCAGGTGCCGCTCCTCCTCGACGCCGGCACCGACGCCCGTGAACTGACCGAGCAGGTGCCCGCCAAGGGCTCCGCCACCGTCGAGCTCTACCTCACCGGGGAGCAGGCCGGGAAGCTGCGGAGCGAGGGCGTCGAGATCACCGAGCACACCCTCACCGCCCAGGCGGAGAAGCGGGTCGCGAACGCCGGCGACGGCGTCTTCCGCCCGTACGGCGGCCCCGGCGGCCTCAAGCAGGAGATCCTGGACACCGCGCGGGCGAACCCCGGGATCACCAAGGTCGTCTCCATCGGCAAGACGGTCAAGGGCCAGGACATCCTCGCCCTCAAGATCAGCAAGGGCGCCGCGAAGACCAAGGACGGCTCGCGGCCCGCCACGCTCTACATGTCCAACCAGCACGCCCGCGAGTGGATCACCCCCGAGATGACCCGGCGGCTGATGCACTACTACCTGGACGGCTACGGCAAGGACAGCCGGCTGACGCGGCTGGTCGACACCACCGAGCTGTGGTTCGTGCTCTCCGCCAACCCGGACGGCTACGACTACACCCACGCCGACCCGGCCAACCGCCAGTGGCGCAAGAACCTGCGCGACAACAACGGCGACGGTCGCATCGAGTCCGGCGACGGCGTCGACCTCAACCGCAACTTCGCCTACAAGTGGGGCTACGACAACGAGGGCTCCTCGCCCGACCAGGCCGACGAGACCTTCCGCGGCCCCGGACCGAACTCCGAGCCCGAGACCCGCGCCCTCGACCGCTTCGAGAAGCGCATCGGCTTCCAGTACGGCATCAACTACCACTCCGCCGCCCAGCTGCTGCTCTACGGCGTGGGCTGGCAGGTCGCCACCGACACCCCCGACGACGTGGCCCTCAAGGCGCTCGCCGGCACCCCGCAGAAGTCCGCGGTCCCCGGCTACCGCCCGCAGGTCTCCTCGGAGCTCTACATCACCAACGGCGAGGCCGACGGACACGCCGCCAACGTCAACGGGATGCAGATGTTCACCCCGGAGATGTCGACCTGCGCCACCGCCTCCCGCGTCGACCCGAACGACGCCTGGAACGCGGCGGACTGCGCCTCGGTCTTCACCTTCCCCGACGACGAGAAGCTGATCCAGGCCGAGTTCGCCAAGAACATCCCCTTCGCGCTCGCCGTCGCCGAGACCGCCGCCCACCCGGACCGGCCCGTCTCCCCGGTGGGCATCGAGGCCCCCGACTTCACCCCGGACACCTTCGCCACCTCCTACGCCGCCCGCGGCCAGGAGCAGGAGGTCGCCGTCACCGCCCGCAAGTCGCTGCGCGCCAAGACCCTGAACTACCGGATCAACGGCGGCCGCACCGAGCGCGAGGGCCTGGAGCCCTGGAAGGGCGGCAAGACCTTCGGGGGCGAGGACAACCTCTACTTCGACCAGTACCGCGCCGAGGTCGAGGGCGCGAAGCCGGGCGACAAGGTCGAGGTCTGGTACACGGCCCGCACCCGCGAGGGCAAGGCCACCGCGTCCACCCCGTTCACGTACACCGTGGCCGAACGGCCCCGCGGCGACGTTCTCGTCCTCGCAGAGGAGGGCGGCACCACCGCCGCGAAGAACACCGACGCCTATGTGAAGGCGCTCGGCGCGGGCGGCCGCAAGGCCGCCGTCTGGGACGTCGCCACCCAGGGCGCCCCGCACCCCCTCGGCGTACTGAGCCACTTCCGTGCCGTCGTCTGGTACACCGGCGCCGAACAGCCCTCCGGGAGCACGCTGCTCGCCGTCCGCGCCTACCTCAACGAGGGCGGCAAGCTGGTCAACGCGGGCGAGAAGTCCGGCGGCCTGGTCACGATCGGCCGCGCCGAGTCCAACGACTTCGCCCAGTACTACCTCGGCGCCTACCGCAGGGCCGGCCTCAACGGCCCCGTCTCCTTCGCCGGATCCGGCCGCCTCGGCGGCGCGGGCGCGCCCCTGGGCGCGGCGGAGGGCAACCCGCTCGACAACGCGGGCGCCTACACCGTCACCTCCGACACCCTGAAGCCCGACCTGTTCCCGCAGTTCGCGAGCAGCGCCTCGGCGGGCGACTACCCGGGCATCCGCACCCCGTTCGAGCCCTACGAGGGCAGCCGCTTCGCGGCCCTGCGCCACTCGGACAACACCTGGGCGCGGCTCGCCAGGACCGTGGACCTCACCGGCGTCGCCGCCGCCTCGCAGCCGAACCTGACCTTCCAGGTCAGCTACGACACCGAGCCGGGGTACGACAACCTGATCGTCGAGGCCCACACCGTCGGCCAGGACGACTGGACCACCCTGCCCGACGCCAACGGCGGCACCTCCGCCGAGCCGCCCGCCGACTGCGGCGAGGGCTACTACGTGCGCGGGCACCCCTTCCTCGCCCACTACCTGACCGTCGGCCAGGACGGCTGCGCCGCGACCGGCACCACCGGCGCCTGGAACGCCTTCACCGGCCCGTCCAACGGCTGGCGGCAGGCGAAGGTCGACCTGAGCGCCTACGCGGGCAAGCGGGTCGAGCTGGCGATCTCGTACGTCTCCGACCCCGGCACCGGCGAGATGGGCGCCTTCGTCGACGACCTCCGGCTCACCGCCGGGGCCACCACCGACACCGAGGGCTTCGAGACCGGGACCGGCGACTGGTCCGTACCGGGCGCGCCGGCCGGCAGCCCCGGGAACGGATCCGACTGGACCCGTTCCGAGGCGCTCTTCCACTCGCAGGCATCGGTCACCACCCGTGACACCGTGCTCTTCGGCTTCGGTCTGGAGCACGTCCCGAATGCGGCGGATCGGGCGGCTCTGCTCGGAAAGGCCCTTAATTCGCTCCGACGCTGATCCGGGCGCTCAGTCGAGCGCACGTTTTCGTCACTCTCCGTAGTGGGGGCGAAGGTCCCGCGACAGCCCTTACCTCTTGGGAGGTAAGGGCTGTCGGCCTTTTTACGGCACTTTCCGGGCTCGGACGGCTGCGCTGGATGTCACTCTCGGGCGCAAGGAGAGGTAGGGTCGTAAGCGGTCGGGGACATCCCAAAAGAGAAGCTCGCCGGGCGTCGAAACCCGGCGTCACCTAACGAGGAGATCGGTTCGTGACGATCCGCGTAGGCATCAACGGCTTTGGCCGTATCGGTCGCAATTACTTCCGCGCGCTCCTTGAGCAGGGTGCCGACATCGAGATCGTGGCTGTCAACGACCTGGGTGACACCGCGACCACGGCCCACCTGTTGAAGTACGACACCATCCTGGGCCGCCTCAAGGCCGAGGTGAGCCACACCGCCGACACCATCACCGTCGACGGCCACACCATCAAGGTGCTCTCCGAGCGCAACCCGGCCGACATCCCCTGGGGTCAGCTGGGCGTCGACATCGTCATCGAGTCGACCGGCATCTTCACCAAGAAGGCCGACGCCGAGAAGCACATCGCCGGTGGCGCCAAGAAGGTCCTCATCTCGGCTCCGGCCAGCGACGAGGACATCACCATCGTCATGGGCGTCAACCAGGACAAGTACGACCCGGCGAACCACCACGTCATCTCCAACGCCTCCTGCACCACCAACTGTGTGGCGCCGATGGCCAAGGTTCTCGACGAGAACTTCGGCATCGTCCGGGGCCTGATGACCACGGTCCACGCGTACACCAACGACCAGCGCATCCTGGACTTCCCGCACAAGGACCTGCGCCGCGCCCGCGCCGCCGCGGAGAACATCATCCCGACCACGACGGGTGCCGCCAAGGCCACCGCCCTGGTCCTCCCGCAGCTCAAGGGCAAGCTGGACGGCATCGCGATGCGCGTTCCGGTCCCGACCGGCTCGGCCACCGACCTCGTCGTGACCCTCGACCGCGAGGTCACGAAGGACGAGGTCAACGCGGCCTTCAAGAAGGCCTCCGAGGACGGCCCGCTGAAGGGCATCCTGTTCTACACCGAGGACCCGATCGTGTCCTCGGACATCGTCAGCGACCCGGCGTCGTGCACCTTCGACTCCTCCCTGACCATGGTCCAGGACGGCAACTCGGTGAAGATCCTCGGCTGGTACGACAACGAGTGGGGCTACTCCAACCGTCTCGTCGACCTCACCGTCTTCGTCGGCGGCCAGCTCTAAACTCTAGAGGCGGGTTTCGATGTAGCAGGGCTCGGGCAGCGCGAAGACGCGCTGAACGAGCCCTGTCTCGTGTGCTCCACCGTGTACCAAGGGAGTCAGTGAACAGATGAAGACGATCGACGGGCTTCTCGCCGAAGGCGTCTCCGGCAAGCGGGTGTTCGTCCGCGCCGACCTCAACGTGCCGCTCGACGGCACCACCATCACCGACGACGGGCGCATCCGCGCCGTCGTCCCCACCGTCAAGGCCCTGGCCGACGCGGGCGCCCGCGTGGTCGTCGCCTCGCACCTGGGCCGCCCCAAGGGCGCCCCGGACCCGGCGTTCTCGCTCGCCCCGGCCGCCAAGCGGCTCGGCGAGCTGCTCGGCGCCGACGTGGCCTTCGCGACCGACACCGTCGGCGACTCGGCCAAGGCGACCGTCGCGGGCCTGACCGACGGCCAGGTCGCCGTCATCGAGAACCTGCGCTTCAACGCGGGCGAGACCGCCAAGGACGACGCCGAGCGCGGCGCCTTCGCGGACCAGCTGGCCTCCCTCGCCGACCTCTACGTCGGCGACGGCTTCGGCGCGGTGCACCGCAAGCACGCCTCGGTCTTCGACCTCCCGGCCCGCCTGCCGCACGCCGCCGGCTACCTCATCGCCAACGAGGTCGGCGTCCTGAAGAAGCTCACCGAGGACGTCAAGCGTCCGTACGTGGTCGTCCTCGGCGGCGCCAAGGTCTCCGACAAGCTGGGCGTGATCGACCACCTCCTGGAGAAGGCCGACCGCATCCTCATCGGCGGCGGCATGGCGTACACCTTCCTCAAGGCCCAGGGCCACGAGGTCGGCATCTCGCTGCTCCAGGAGGACCAGATCCCGGCGGTCCTGGACTACCTCAAGCGCGCCGACGAGCGCGGCGTGGAGTTCGTGCTCCCCGTCGACGTGCTGGTCTCGCCCGACTTCCCGGACCTGAAGACCAAGGCCCCGGCCAACCCGACCACGGTCGCCGCGACCGCCATCCCGGCGGACGAGGAGGGCCTGGACATCGGTCCGGAGACCCGCAAGCTGTACGCCTCGAAGCTGGCCGACGCGGGCACCGTCTTCTGGAACGGTCCGATGGGCGTCTTCGAGCACCCCGACTACGCCGAGGGCACCAAGGCCGTCGCCCAGGCGCTCGTCGACTCCCCGGCCTTCACCGTGGTCGGCGGCGGCGACTCCGCCGCGGCCGTCCGGATCCTGGGCTTCGACGAGAATGCCTTCGGCCACATCTCGACCGGCGGCGGCGCCTCCCTCGAATACCTCGAGGGCAAGACGCTCCCCGGCCTCGCCGCACTGGAGGACTGACCTTTTCATGAGCACCACTCGCACCCCGCTGATGGCGGGCAACTGGAAGATGAACCTCAACCACCTCGAGGCCATCGCCCACGTCCAGAAGCTGGCCTTCGCGCTCACGGACAAGGACTACGACGCCTGTGAGGTCGCGGTCCTGGCTCCCTTCACCGACCTGCGCTCCGTGCAGACCCTGGTCGACGGCGACAAGCTGAAGATCAAGTACGGCGCCCAGGACATCTCGGCGCACGAGTCCGGTGCCTACACCGGCGAGATCTCCGGCCTCATGCTGTCCAAGCTGAAGTGCGCCTTCGTGGCCGTCGGCCACTCGGAGCGCCGCCAGTACCACGGCGAGTCCGACGAGCTGTGCAACGCCAAGGTGAAGGCCGCCTTCGCGCACGGGATCACCCCGATCCTCTGTGTCGGCGAGGAGCTGGAGGTCCGCGAGGCCGGCGACGCCGTCTCGCACACCCTGGCCCAGGTCGAGGGCGGCCTGAAGGGCCTCCCGGCCGACCTGGCCGAGACCGTCGTCATCGCGTACGAGCCCGTGTGGGCCATCGGCACCGGCAAGGTCTGCGGCGCCGACGACGCCCAGGAGGTCTGCGGGGCGATCCGCGGCAAGCTGGCCGAGCTGTACTCGCAGGACGTCGCCGACAAGATCCGCATCCAGTACGGCGGGTCCGTCAAGGGCGGCAACGTCGCCGAGATCATGGCCAAGCCCGACATCGACGGTGCCCTGGTCGGCGGTGCCTCGCTGGACGCCGACGAGTTCGTCAAGATCGTGCGCTTCCGCGACCAGTGAGTATGCGGTAGCGGAGATACGTCGTACCCTTGCGGGGGTCGGGCAGGCGCCCGGCCCCCGTCCGTATAAGTCCGAGGAAGTTGGTCCAGCCGTGGTTATGGGGTTCTCGATCGCCCTGATCGTCTTCAGCGCGCTGCTGATGCTGCTCGTGCTGATGCACAAGGGGAAGGGCGGCGGCCTCTCCGACATGTTCGGTGGCGGCATGCAGTCGTCCGTCGGCGGCTCCTCGGTCGCCGAGCGCAACCTGGACCGCATCACCGTCGTGATCGGTCTGCTCTGGTTCGCCTGCATTGTCGTGCTCGGCCTGCTGATGAAGTTGGACGGGTAACTCCAATCACTGGACGCGCGTTGGGCCTTACGTAGACTGGGGCATCTTCGAGCACCATCACGCAGGGAGTTACGACCGTGGCAAGTGGCAACGCGATCCGGGGAAGCCGGGTCGGAGCGGGGCCGATGGGAGAGGCCGAGCGGGGCGAGTCCGCACCGCGGCTCCGCATCTCCTTCTGGTGCTCGAACGGGCACGAGACCCAGCCCAGCTTCGCCAGTGACGCACAGGTCCCCGATACCTGGGACTGCCCGCGCTGTGGCTTCCCGGCAGGTCAGGACCGGGACAACCCGCCGGACCCGCCGCGCACCGAGCCGTACAAGACGCATCTCGCGTACGTACGGGAGCGGCGCAGCGACGCGGACGGCGAGGCGATCCTGGCCGAGGCGCTTGCCAAGCTGCGCGGCGAGATCTGAGCGTGGTGTGATGTGACCGAACGGGCCCCGCCCGCGAACCGAGTTCGCGAGCGGGGCCCGTTCGTCATCGCCGATGGACGTCCGCGATGTGCGCGGTGAGCGCCAGGGCGGCGGTGGCGCGCGAGTAGGTCAGCTGGGCCACGCGCGCGTAGAGGCAGTCCAGGATGAGTAGCACCGAGTGGCGGGTGCCGAAGCCGCCGTGCCGGAAGCCGGTGCCGGCCGCCGTCGAGGTGAGGTGGACGCCGGCCGCGTGGGCCACGGGGGAGCGCGGGTCCCCGGTGACGGCGACCGTCGCGGCGCCCCGCTCGGCGGCGAGCCGCAGCGGCGCGAGCACCTCGCGGGTGGCGCCCGAGTGGGACAGGGCGACGACCGCGTCCGCGGGGGTCAAGAGAGCGGCCGAGGTCTCCGCCGCGTGCACCTCGGTCCAGGCGCGCGCCTCGCAGCCGATGCCGAAGAGCCGGGCCTGGGTCTCCAGGGCGAGGACCCCGGACGCGCCCACGCCGTAGACGTCGATCCGGCGCGCCTGGGCGAGGACGCGGGCGGCCCGCTCCAGGGCGCCGAGGTCGAGCTGCTCGGCGGTGGCGCGCAGGGCCTGGAGGTCCGCGCGGGCGACGGCGGCGACGACCCGCTCCAGCGGCTCGTCGGGCCCGATCTCCGGCCCGAGCGGCGTCCGTTCGGCCGCCTGACTCTCCTGGCCCTGCTCCCGGGCGAGTTCGAGCAGCAGACGCTGGTACGAGTCGAGCCCGACGGCGTGGCAGAACCGGGTCACGGTGGCCTGCGAGGTGCCCGTACGGCGGCCCAGCTCGGCGGCGGAGAGCCCGGGGACCCGGGTCGGGTCGGCGAGGACCCAGTCGCCGACCTTGCGCAAGGAGCCGGACATCCGGGGGAGTTCGGAACGGATCAGCGCGGTGATCATGAGGTGCCTTCGTGGGTCTTGTGTTCCGATGAATCTATCAATCACCATGCGGGCTGATGAACGAATCCGGGATTCATTACGTGATCGGCGTCGACGCGGGCGGTACGCGGACCAGGGCGCGGCTCGCCGAGGCGGCGACCGGCCGGGTCCTCGGCGAGGGCGCCGGGGGCCCGGGCAACGCGCTGACCGTGCCCCCCGACGCGCTCGTCCGCCATCTGGGCGAGGCCCTGCGCGGGGCGCTGCCGCCGGGCGGGTGCCCCGTCGCCGCCGTGGTGGGCGGCTTCGCGGGCGGCGGGCCCGGCGGGGGCCGGGAGCGGGCGCGGGCGGCGCTGACGGAGGCGCTGGCCCTGGCGGGCGTGCGGGGCGGCCGGGTCGAGGTGCTGGGGGACGCGGACGTCGCCTTCGCGGGCGGCGCGGGGGCCCCGGCCGACGGGCTCGTGCTCATCGCCGGCACGGGCGCGGCGGCGGCCCGGGTGGCCGACCGGCGCGCGGTCCGCGCGGCCGACGGTGACGGGTGGCTGCTCGGTGACGCTGGGAGCGGTTTCTGGCTGGGGCGGGAGGCGTTGCGGGCGGTGCTGCGGGCGCTGGACGGGCGGGGCCCGTCGACCGCCCTCGCGGGGCCGGTCGGGGAGCTGTGCGGGGGCCTGACCAAGGAGCACGTGGTCCGGTACGCGTACGGGGTGGAGCCGGTGCGGTTGGCTGCGCTGAGCCCGCTGGTGGTGGCGGCGGCGCGCTCCGGCGACGTGGTGTCCGCCCGCCTCCTCGACGCCGCGGCCGACGAACTGGCCGCCACGGTACGCGCGCTGACCCCGCGCCCCGGAGAGCCCCTCGTCACGACGGGCGCCCTCCTGGCCCCCGGGGGCCCGCTCCTGCCCCGGCTGACCGCCCGGGTCGCGGACCTGGGGCTGGTCCCGGACCCTGTGCGCGACGGGCTCGCGGGGGCGGTGGCGTTGGCGCGGCGCGCGGGGGGTGGACGTACAGGCGCGGAAGCCTAGGCCCGGCAGGGGGCGCCGTTCCGTTGTGCCCACCCGTTCCGCCCTGCGGAACGATTGCCCACAACGGGGGGGCGGGGGGCGGAGCGATTGGCCCCGACCCCCGTCACCCCACGGGTGCGACCCGCGCTCTTGACCGTGCCCCAACGTCCTGGTTCATTGAGCCGACCAGATCCGATACCACCGGTTCGGCAAGCCAGAGGAGGAGCATCCCAGTGCCCCAACCCACCCCCACCGCCGCCCACTTCGCCGACCTCGCCCGCGCCGCCCTCGACCGTGCCGTAGCCGTCAACCAGGACTCCGTCCCCGCCGCCGCCCGGCTCTTCGCCGACTGCGTGGCCGCCGACGGGGTGATCCACGCCTTCGGGACCGGGCACTCCCAGGCCGCGGCGCTCGAAGTGGCGGGCAGGGCTGGAGGGCTCGTGCCGACGAGCAGGATCGCGCTCGCGGACCTCGTGCTCCGGGGCGGCGAGGACCCGGCCGTCCTCCAGGACCCGCTGCTCGAACGGCGGCCGGGACTCGCCGACCGGCTGTACGCGCTCGCCACACCCCGCCCACAGGACCTCTTCGTCATCATCTCCAACTCCGGCGTCAACAACTCGATCGTGGACATGGCCCTCAAGGTCACCGACGCCGGTCACCCCCTCGTCGCGCTCACCTCCCTCGACCACACCCACGCCGTCCCCGCACTGCACCCCGGCGGCAAGCGGCTCGCCGACCTCGCCGACGCCGTGCTCGACAACTGCGCCCCCGCCGGCGACGCCGTCCTCCCGCTGCCCACGCCCGGCACCGCGCTGTGCGGGATCTCCACGCTCACCTCCTCCCTCCTCGTCCAGATGGTCGTCGCCGAAGCCGTCGCGCTCCTGCTCGCGGAGGGCCACGAGCCGCCCGTCTACGTCTCCGCCAACCTCCCCGGCGGCCACGAGCGCAACGCCCTCCTCGAAGCCCGCTACGCGGGACGCCTGCACCGCGGCGGCCACTGAACACGTTTCGCACACCGGATCAATTAGGTTGGCGGTAAGACGCGGCAAGACGAAGAAATGGGCGATGTCCGAGATGAGTAACGAAGGCCGTACCAGGCTCAACCAGCTGCCCGAGTGGGCGGCCCTCGGAAAGCACCGCGAGCAGCTCGGCGCCACACACCTGCGCGAGCTGTTCGCCGCCGACCCCGAGCGCGGCACCACCTACACGCAGCGCGTCGGCGACCTGTATCTGGACTACTCCAAGAACCTCGTCACCGACGAGACCCTGGCGCTCCTGCGCGACCTCGCCGCCGCCACCGGCGTCACCGAGCTGCGCGACGCCATGTTCCGGGGCGAGAAGATCAACAACACGGAGCACCGCGCGGTCCTGCACACCGCGCTGCGCGCCCCGCGAGGCGCCGTGATCGAGGTGGACGGCGTGAACGTCGTCCCCGAGGTGCACGCCGTCCTCGACAAGATGAGCGCCTTCGCCGACCGCGTCCGCGCCGGCGAGTGGACCGGCCACACCGGCCAGCCGATCAAGAACGTCGTGAACATCGGCATCGGCGGCTCCGACCTCGGCCCGGCGATGGCCTACGAGGTGCTGCGCTCCTTCAGCCGGCGCGACCTGACGTTCCGTTTCGTCTCCAACGTCGACGGCGCCGACCTCCACGAGGCCGTCCGCGACCTGGACCCGGCGGAAACCCTCTTCATCGTCGCCTCGAAGACCTTCACCACCATCGAGACGATCACCAACGCCACCTCCGCCCGCACCTGGCTCCTCGCCGGTCTCGGGGCCGGCCAGGAGGCCGTGGCCCAGCACTTCGTCGCCCTGTCGACCAACGCCGAGAAGGTCGAGGAGTTCGGCATCGACACGGCGAACATGTTCGAGTTCTGGGACTGGGTCGGCGGCCGCTACTCCTACGACTCCGCCATCGGCCTCTCCCTGATGATCGCGATCGGACCGGACGCCTTCCGCGAGATGCTCGACGGCTTCCACCTCGTCGACGAGCACTTCAGGACCGCCGCCCCCGAGGAGAACGTCCCGCTCCTGCTCGGCCTCCTCGGCGTCTGGTACGGCGCCTTCCACGACGCCCAGGCGCACGCCGTCCTGCCGTACTCGCACTACCTCTCCAAGTTCACCGCGTACCTCCAGCAGCTCGACATGGAGTCCAACGGCAAGTCCGTGACCCGTGACGGGCAGCCGGTGGACTGGCAGACCGGCCCGGTCGTCTGGGGCACCCCCGGCACCAACGGCCAGCACGCCTACTACCAGTTGATCCACCAGGGCACCAAGGTCATCCCGGCCGACTTCATCGGCTTCGCCCGCCCCGTCGCCGACCTCCAGCCCGGCCTGGTCGCCCAGCACGACCTGCTGATGGCGAACTTCTTCGCCCAGACCCAGGCGCTCGCCTTCGGCAAGACGCCCGACGAGGTACGCGCCGAGGGCGTCCCGGAGGAGCTCGTCCCGCACAAGACCTTCCAGGGCAACCACCCGACCACCACGATCCTGGCCGACGCGCTCACCCCGTCGGTGCTCGGCCAGCTGGTCGCGCTCTACGAGCACAAGGTCTTCGTCCAGGGCGCCGTCTGGAACATCGACTCCTTCGACCAGTGGGGCGTAGAGCTCGGCAAGGTCCTCGCCAAGAAGATCGAGCCGGTCCTCACCGACGGCGCGGGAGCCGAGCAGCTCGACAGCTCCACCGCCGGCCTCGTCTCCGCGTACCGCTCGCTGCGCGGCCGGGACTGACGATGACGACGGGGGAGGAGGCGGTACGGCTGCGCCCGCCGAGGAACGCCGTGGACGGCAGGGCCGTCCCCTGGTGGCGAGCGCAGCTCCTGGTGACGACGGCCGTTCCGGTGGCCCTCCTGGCCGTGCTGGGGTGGCTCATCACCCCGGCACGGTTCTGGCTGCTGCTCCCGGCCGCGGTCCTCGCGGCCGTCGGGCTCGCCTGCGCCGCCTTCCTGCCCGCCTGGTGGTTCCGCGTACACCGCTGGGAGGTCACGGAGGACGCGGTGTACGTGCGGACCGGCGCCCTCTGGCAGGAGTGGCGGATCGCCCCGATGTCCCGCATCCAGACCGTCGACACCGTCCGGGGCCCGCTGGAGCAGAGCTTCCGGCTCGCCACGGTCACCGTCACGACCGCCTCCTCCAAGGGCGAGCTCCGCATCGAGGGCCTCGACCACGAACTCGCGGCGGAGCTGGCCGACCGACTCACCGCGATCACCCGGGCGACCCCCGGGGACGCCACATGACGGAGAGCGGCGCAGGCGTCGAAGGACCCGACTGGCGCCGCCTCCACCCCCGCAGCCTCCTCGCCGGCGCCGCCGTCCTGTGCGGCATCGCCGGCGGCGCGGCCCTCCCCGCGTTCCTCAGCCTCTCCTCCGGCTCCCGCCCCGCCTGGCAGGCCGCCGCCTGGGTCCTCGCCGGCGCGTTCCTGCTCATCGGCGGCGGCACGGCCGCCGACTGGGTCCGGCTCCGACGCACCCGCTACCGGATCGGCCCCGAGCTGGTCGAACTGCACACCGGTCTCGTCGTGGTGAAACGCCGCTCCCTGGCCCGCGAACGCATCCGCAGCGTCGACCTCACCGCGAACCCCCTGCAACGCGTCCTCGGCCTGGTCAAGGTCGGCATCGGCACCGGGGAGCACGCGGGGAGCGAGTCCACCCTGGAACTCGACCTGGTCGCCCGCGCCGAGGGCGAGCAGCTCCGCCACACCTTGCTCGCCCGGCTCAAGGGCCCCGAGGACCCTGTCCACGACGGCGTCCTCGCCACGGTGGACCCGCGCTGGATCCGCTACGCCCCGGTCTCCTTCGTCACTCCGCTGCTCGCCACGGCGGCGGCCGGGACCGTGATGCAGGTCAGCGACTGGTTCGGCGCGCAGGACGAGGTCATCCACTGGATAGGGGACCGCTTCGAGGACGTCTCGCTGACCTGGATGATCGTCGATCTCGCCCTGATCGCCGTCGTCGCCGGACTGTTCGGCGCCCTCGGCCTGTGGGTCGAGATGTGGTTCCGCTACCGCCTGGAGCGCGAGCCGGGCGGCACCCTGCGGGTCCGCCGCGGCCTGTTCACCGCCCGCTCGATCTCGCTGGAGGAGCGCAGGCTGCGCGGGGCCGAGCTCGTCGAACCCCTCGGCGTACGCCTGTTCCGGGGGGCCCGCGTCGACGCCGTCGCCACCGGGCTCGCCCAGAACGACGACGACAAGCACGCCGACCTCAAGAACCTGGCCCCGCCGGTGCCCCGCGCGCACGCCGACCGGATCGTCGCGCAGGTGCTGCGGGAGGCCGAGCCGCCCACCGGCGCCCCGCTCACCGGGCACCCCCGGGCCGCGCGCCGCCGCAGGATCGGCTGGGCGCTGTGGGG
Organism: Streptomyces sp. NPDC094032; assembly: GCF_040303965.1. Taxonomy (NCBI): domain Bacteria; kingdom Bacillati; phylum Actinomycetota; class Actinomycetes; order Kitasatosporales; family Streptomycetaceae; genus Streptomyces; species Streptomyces sp. NPDC094032. Next base: position 84,356 of record NZ_JBEOUE010000013.1, read on the forward strand.
CGGGCTCGGCCCGGCGGCCCTGCTGGCCGGGCTCGGCCTCTGGCTGACCCCGGTGCTGCTCTACGTGGCGGGCGCGACGGCCCTGCTGACCCCGCTCTGGGTCGCCCTCGCCCTCGACGCGTACCGCAATCTCGGACACGGCGTCAGCGGCGCCTATCTGGTGACCCGTTCGGGCACGGTGCGCCGCTCCACCGTCGCCCTCCAGCGCGCCGGGGTGATCGGCTGGACCGTCAAGCGGTCCTGGTTCCAGCGGCGCGCGGGCGTGCTCACGCTGAGCGCCACGACCGCCGCGGGAGAGGGCGCGTACGCCGTGTACGACGCCGACGAGAGCGAGGGCCTGCTCTTCGCGGCGCACGCGGTGCCGGACCTCCTCGCACCCTTCCTGGAGCCCGTACCGCCCCCGGAGACGCCGAAGGCCCGGCCCACCGAGCGGTGAACCGGGCCTCCGTGACGTGTCCTCAGGCCGTGGCCGGCGGATACAGGGCGCGCGGCAGCTCCGAGGCCGCCGCCGCGTCCAGCAGCCACAGCGTGCGCGAGCGGCCGTAGGCGCCGGCCGCCGGGGCCTGCACCTCGCCCGCGCCGGACAGCGCGATGGCCGCGGCCTTCGCCTTGTCCTCGCCGGCCGCGAGCAGCCAGACCTCCTTCGCCGCCCGGATCGCCGGAAGGGTCAGCGAGACCCGGGTCGGCGGCGGCTTGGGGGCGCCGCGCACCCCCACCACCGTCCGCTCGGTCTCGCGGACCGCCGGGAGCTCCGGGAAGAGCGAGGCCACGTGCGTGTCCGGGCCGACGCCCAGCATCAGCACGTCGAAGGTGGGCACCCCGCCGTGGTCGCCGGGGAGGGCCGCCGCCGCGAGCTCCGCCGCGTAGGCGTCGGCGGCGGCCTCGACGTCGTGGCCGTACGGGCCGTCCGAGGCCGGCATCGCGTGCACCCGGGCCGGGTCCAGCGGGACGCTGTCGAGCAGCGCCTCGCGGGCCTGGGTGACATTGCGCTCCGGGTCGCCCTCGGGCAGGAAGCGCTCGTCGCCCCACCACAGGTCGAGCCGCGACCAGTCGACCGCGTCCCGCGCGGGTGCCTCGCGCAGCGCCGCGAGCAGCCCGTTGCCGTTGCGCCCGCCGGTGAGCACCACCGAGGCGGCGCCCCGGGCGGCCTGGGCGTCCACGATCTTCGTGATCAGCCGGGCCGCCGCGGCCTGGGCCATCAGCTCCTTGTCGCGGTGGACGACGAGCTGAGGGGTGCTCACTTGGCCGCCGCCTTCTTGGCCGGGGCCTTCTTCGCGGCCTTCGCCGCCGGGGCCGGAGCCGCCGGAGCCTCGGCTTCGGGGGCCTCCTCGACGGGGACGGCGACGGGCGCGGTGGTCGCCGCCTCCTCGTCGAGCCGCTCCAGACCGAACCGCAGCGCCGAGGCGTACGTGTCGTCCGGGTCGAGGCGGCGCAGCTCCTCCGCGATCAGCTCGGACGTCTCGCGGCGCTTGAGCGCCACGGCACGGTCCGGCTGCCCGTGGATGGAGAGCGTGGCCAGCGAGGCGTCCGGCCGGTCGAGCACGATGGGGCCGCAGTCGGACTCCAGCCGCACCGAGGTGAGGCCGGGCCCGGCCGACTTGGCGCGCCGCACCGGGATCGTCAGCCGGTCCGCGAGCCACATGGCGAGCAGCTCGACGCTCGGGTTGAACTCCTCGCCCTCCACCACGGCCGAGGTGACCTCGCACGCGACCTGGTCGAGCGCGGCGGCCAGCATCGAGCGCCACGGGGTGATCCGGGTCCACGAGAGGTCCGTGTCGCCCGGGGTGTACGCGTCCGCGCGCGCGGCCAGCTCCTGGATGGGCTGCTCGGCGGCGTACGTGTCGGTCACACGGCGCTGGGCGAGGGCGCCCAGCGGGTCGTTCGCCGGGTCGACCGGCGAGTTCACCGGCCACCAGACGACGACGGGCGCGTCCGGGAGGAGCAGCGGCAGCACCACCGACTGGGCGTGGTCGACGACCTCGCCGTACAGCCGGAGCACGACCGTCTCGCCGGTGCTGGCGTCGGCGCCGAGGCGGACCTCGGCGTCGAGCCGCGCCTGGGCGCGGTCCCGCGGGGAGCGCGAGACCCGCTTGATGACGACGAGGGTCCGCGAGGGGTGCTCGCGGGACGCCTCGTTGGCCGCCTTGAGCGCGTCGTAGGCGTTCTCCTCGTCGGTGACGATGACGAGGGTGAGCACCATGCCGACGGCCGGGGTGCCGATGGCCCGCCGCCCGAGCACCAGCGCCTTGTTGATCTTGGAGGACGTGGTGTCCGTCAGGTCGGTCTTCATGGCCGGCGCCAGCTCCTGCCGTCTCGTGCGAGCATCTCGTCCGCCTCGACCGGACCCCAGGTCCCGGACTGGTACTGCGCGGGCTTGCCGTGCCGGTCCCAGAACTGCTCGATCGGGTCGAGGATCTTCCAGGACAGCTCGACCTCCTCGACGCGCGGGAAGAGGTTGGAGTCGCCGAGCAGGACGTCGAGGATGAGCCGCTCGTAGGCCTCGGGGCTGGACTCGGTGAAGGACTCGCCGTAGGCGAAGTCCATCGACACGTCCCGGACCTCCATCTGCGTCCCCGGCACCTTGGAGCCGAAGCGCATGGTGACGCCCTCGTCCGGCTGCACGCGGATGACGAGCGCGTTCTGGCCGAGCTCCTCCGTCGCCGTCTGGTCGAAGGGGGAGTGCGGGGCGCGCTGGAAGACCACCGCGATCTCGGTGACCCGGCGGCCGAGCCGCTTGCCGGTGCGCAGGTAGAAGGGGACGCCCGCCCAGCGGCGGTTGTCGATCTCCACCTTGATGGCCGCGTAGGTGTCGGTCTTCGACTGCGGGTCGATGCCGTCTTCCTGGAGGTAGCCGACGGCCTTCTCGCCGCCCTGCCACCCGGCCGCGTACTGGCCGCGCACGGTGGACTCGCCCAGGTCCTTCGGCAGCTTCACCGCGCCGAGCACCTTGGTCTTCTCCGCGGCGAGCGCGTCGGCGTCGAAGGAGGCGGGCTCCTCCATCGCGGTCAGCGCGAGCAGCTGGAGCAGGTGGTTCTGGATGACGTCACGGGCGGCGCCGATGCCGTCGTAGTACCCGGCCCGGCCGCCGATGCCGATGTCCTCGGCCATGGTGATCTGCACATGGTCGACGTACGACCGGTTCCAGATCGGCTCGAAGAGGGTGTTGGCGAAGCGGAGCGCCAGGATGTTCTGGACGGTCTCCTTGCCGAGGTAGTGGTCGATGCGGAAGACCGCGTCGGGCGGGAAGACCTCGTGGACGACCTCGTTGAGCTCCTTGGCGGAGGCCAGGTCGTGACCGAAGGGCTTCTCGATGACCGCTCGGCGCCAGGAGCCGTTCTTCTGGTCGGCCAGGCCGTGCTTCTTCAGCTGCTGGACGACCAGGGGGAAGAACTTCGGCGGCACGGACAGGTAGAAGGCGAAGTTGCCGCCGGTGCCCTGCGCCTTGTCCAGCTCCTCGATGGTGGTCTTCAGCTGGTCGAAGGCGTCGTCGTCGTCGAAGTCGCCCTGGACGAAGCGCATCCCCTGGATCAGCTGCTGCCACACCTCCTCGCGGAACGGGGTGCGGGCGTGCTGCTTGACGGCGTCGTGGACCTCCTGTGCGAAGTCCTCGTCCTGCCACTCGCGACGGGCGAAGCCGATCAGCGAGAAGCCCGGCGGGAGCAGACCGCGGTTGGCGAGGTCGTAGACCGCGGGCATGAGCTTCTTGCGGGACAGATCGCCCGTGACACCGAAGATCACCAGACCCGACGGCCCCGCGATACGCGGGAGCCGTCGGTCTGCGGCGTCACGGAGCGGGTTCGCTCCGGTGACTGCGCTCAAGGTGATTACGCCTCCGAAGGTGCGCGGCGGGCGAGCTCCGCCTCGGTCGACTTGAGCAGGTCGTTCCAGGACGCCTCGAACTTGTCGACGCCCTCGTCCTCCAGGAGCTGGACGACCTCGTCGTACGAGATGCCCAGCTTCGCCACCGCGTCGAGCACCTGACGGGACTCGTCGTAGGTGCCGCGGATCGTGTCGCCCACGATCTGCCCGTGGTCGGCGGTGGCCTCCAGGGTGGCCTCCGGCATGGTGTTCACCGTGCCCGGGGCGACCAGGTCGTCCACGTACAGGGTGTCCTTGTAGGCCGGGTCCTTGACGCCGGTCGAGGCCCACAGCGGACGCTGCTTGTTGGCGTGCGCCTTGTCGAGGGCCGCCCAGCGCTCGGAGGAGAAGACCTCCTCGTACGCCTCGTAGGCGAGACGCGCGTTGGCCAGGGCCGACTTGCCCTTGAGGGCCTTGGCCTCGTCCGTGCCGATGCCGTCGAGGCGCTTGTCGATCTCGGTGTCCACGCGGGACACGAAGAAGGACGCCACGGAGTGGATCTCGGAGAGGTCCAGGCCGCGCTCGCGGGCCTTCTCCAGGCCCGCCAGGTAGGCGTCCATGACCGCGCGGTAGCGCTCCAGCGAGAAGATCAGCGTCACGTTGACGCTGATGCCGAGGCCGATGACCTCGGTGATCGCCGGCAGACCCGCCTTGGTGGCCGGGATCTTGATGAGGGTGTTGGGGCGGTCCACCAGCCAGGCCAGCTGCTTGGCCTCGGCGATGGTGGGGGCCGTCTGGTGGGCCAGCCGCGGGTCGACCTCGATGGAGACCCGGCCGTCCTGGCCCTCGGTCGCGTCGAAGACCGGGCGCAGGATGTCGGCGGCGTCCCTCACGTCAGCCGTCGTGATCATCCGGATGGCCTCGTCCACGGTCACCTTGCGGACGGCCAGGTCGACGAGCTGCTGCTCGTAACCGTCGCCCGAGGTGATCGCCTTCTGGAAGATGGACGGGTTGGTGGTCACACCCACCACGTGGCTCTGGTCGATGAGCTCGGCCAGGTTGCCGGACGTGATCCGCTTGCGCGAGAGATCGTCCAGCCAGATCGCGACGCCTTCGTCGGAGAGGCGCTTGAGAGCGTCTGTCATGGGAATTGCATCTCCATTAAGTCGTACGTATGGGCGTCAGCGCGCGGCGGCGGCGAGGGATTCCCGCGCGGCGGCGACGATCGCCTCCGGCGTGAAGCCGAACTCGCGGAACAGCACCTTCGCGTCGGCCGAGGCACCGAAGTGCTCCAGCGAGACGATCCGGCCGGCGTCGCCGACGTACTTGTGCCAGGTCAGACCGATCCCGGCCTCGACGGCGACGCGCGCCTTCACGGCCGGCGGCAGGACCGAGTCCTTGTACGCCTGCTCCTGCTCCTCGAACCACTCCACCGACGGCATCGAGACCACGCGGGTCGGGACACCGGCGGCCTGGAGCTGCTCCCGGGCCTCGACGGCCAGGTGCACCTCGGAGCCGGTCGCGATCAGCACCAGCTGCGCCTCGCCACCGTCGGCCTCGAACAGCACGTAGCCGCCCTTGGCCGCGTCCTCGTTCGGCGCGTAGGTGGGCACGCCCTGGCGGGTGAGGGCCAGGCCGTGCGGGGCGCCCTTGCCGAACACCCTGGTGTGACGCTTCATGATCTCGCGCCAGGCGATGGCCGTCTCGTTGGCGTCGGCCGGGCGGACCACGTTCAGGCCCGGGATCGCGCGCAGCGAGGCCAGGTGCTCCACCGGCTGGTGGGTCGGGCCGTCCTCGCCGAGGCCGATCGAGTCGTGCGTCCACACGTACGTCACCGGCAGGTGCATCAGCGCGGACAGACGCACGGCGTTGCGCATGTAGTCGGAGAACACCAGGAAGGTGCCGCCGTAGATGCGCGTGCTGCCGTGCAGGGCGATGCCGTTCATCTCCGCGGCCATGGAGTGCTCGCGGATGCCGAAGTGGATCGTCCGGCCGTACTTGTCCGCCTCGGGGAGCGGGTTGCCCTCGGGGAGGAAGGAGGACGTCTTGTCGATCGTGGTGTTGTTGGAGCCGGCGAGGTCGGCCGAGCCGCCCCACAGCTCCGGGATCACCGCGCCGAGCGCCTGGAGGACCTTGCCGGACGCCGCACGCGTCGCGACACCCTGGCCCGCCTCGAAGACCGGGAGCTTCTCCTCCCAGCCGGCCGGCAGCTCGTTGGCCTCGATGCGGTCGAACTCGGCCGCGCGCTCCGGGTTGGCGGTGCGCCACTCGGCCAGCGACTTCTCCCAGGCGGCGCGGGCCTCGCGGCCGCGGTCGCCGAGGGCGCGGGTGTGCCCGATGACCTCGTCGGAGACCTCGAAGGTCTGCTCCGGGTCGAAGCCGAGGACGCGCTTGGTGGCCGCGATCTCCTCGTCGCCCAGCGCCGAGCCGTGCGAGGCCTCGGTGTTCTGGGCGTTCGGCGCCGGCCAGGCGATGATCGAGCGCATCGCGATGAAGGAGGGGCGCTCGGTCTCGGCCTCGGCGGCCTTGATCGCGGCGTACAGGGCGGCCGGGTCCAAGTCGCCGTTGGCCTGCGGCTGCACGCGCTGGACGTGCCAGCCGTACGCCTCGTACCGCTTCATCGTGTCCTCGGACACGGCGGTCTCGGTGTCGCCCTCGATCGAGATGTGGTTGTCGTCCCACAGCAGGGTCAGGTTGCCCAGCTTCTGGTGCCCGGCGAGCGAGGAGGCCTCGGCGGAGATGCCCTCCTGGAGGCAGCCGTCACCGGCGATCACGTAGATCTGGTGATCGAAGGGGGAGGCGCCCTGGGCGGCCTCCGGGTCGAACAGGCCGCGCTCGTAGCGCGCCGCCATGGCCATGCCCACGGCGTTGGCGACGCCCTGGCCCAGCGGGCCGGTGGTCGTCTCCACGCCCGCGGTGTGGCCGTACTCCGGGTGGCCCGGAGTCTTGGAGCCCCAGGTGCGGAACGTCTTCAGGTCGTCGAGTTCGAGACCGAAGCCGCCCAGGTACAGCTGGGTGTAGAGGGTCAGGGACGAGTGCCCGGCGGAGAGCACGAAGCGGTCACGGCCCACCCACTCCGGGTCGGCCGGGTCGTGCCGCATCACCTTCTGGAAGAGGGTGTACGCGGCGGGCGCGAGGCTCATCGCCGTACCGGGATGGCCGTTGCCGACCTTCTGCACGGCGTCGGCGGCAAGGATGCGGGCGGTGTCCACGGCCCGCTGGTCCAGTTCGGTCCACTCGAGGTCTGTGGTCGTCGGCTTAGTGCTCACCCTGAGTCAGGGCTCCTCTCCGCATGTCTGTAGCCGGTGACTGAGGGTGTCCCGGCGGTGTCGAGCCTACCCCCGGAATTCGTCCCTCTTTTCGTGTTCATGCCGCTCATATGTGCGCTCACAGCAAAGACTGCCGGGGCTTGCGGGACTTCGCCTCCCGAGCCGGACACGGACGTGACACGGACGTGTCCCACCCCTTGGGACGTACCCCGGCCGCACCCCCGCGTGGGTCCCGCCAACACGACCCCACCCCCGCGAAGATCGCGGTATGGGCAACGTCTACAGTGGCGTGGTACGCGCAAGTCTTCACCCCGTCTTCATCCGGGGAGCTTGCTGGGAATTTCTCTGTCAGGGGTGTGCGTGACGGCCGTCGAGTCCCGACCCGCAGGGGTCGTCTTGACTCCCAGCCCGGGGGGCCATCGGCCGTTCGGGGCCCGCGTCAAGGCATACGTGGCGCTGACCAAGCCGCGGATCATCGAGCTGCTGCTCATCACCACCGTTCCGGTGATGTTCCTCGCCGAGCAGGGCGTGCCGGATCTGTGGCTGGTGCTCGCCACGTGTTTCGGCGGATATCTGTCGGCGGGTGGCGCGAACGCGCTGAACATGTACATCGACCGCGACATCGACGCCCTGATGGACCGCACGTCCCAGCGTCCGCTGGTCACCGGTGTGCTCACGCCGCGTGAGGGCCTGGTCTTCGGTCTGACCCTCGCCGTGGTCTCCACGCTCTGGTTCGGACTGCTCGTCAACTGGCTGTCCGCCGCGCTCTCGCTCGGCGCGCTCCTCTTCTACGTCGTCGTCTACACGATGATCCTCAAGAGGCGCACGGCCCAGAACATCGTCTGGGGCGGCATCGCCGGCTGTCTGCCGGTGCTCATCGGCTGGTCGGCCGTGACGAACTCGATGTCGTGGGCCGCGATCATCCTCTTCCTCGTCATCTTCTTCTGGACGCCGCCGCACTACTGGCCGCTGTCGATGAAGGTGAAGGACGACTACGCCCGCGCGGGCGTGCCCATGCTGCCGGTGCTCGCCTCCAACAAGGTCGTCGCCAAGCAGATCGTGGTCTACAGCTGGGTCATGGTCGCCGTCTCGCTGCTGCTGACCCCGCTGGGCTACACCGGCTGGTTCTACACCGCGGTGGCGCTGGCCACCGGCGGCTGGTGGCTGTGGGAGGCGCACGCGCTGCTCAACCGCGCCAAGGCGGGCGCCACCGGCGCCAAGCTCAAGGAGATGCGCCTCTTCCACTGGTCCATCACCTATGTGTCGCTGCTCTTCGTGGCGGTCGCGGTGGACCCCTTCCTGCGCTAGTCCTTCGATAGCCTTAACGGACCCGGTCGACGGCCGGGGTGCGTGGCCCACGCCACGTGCCCCGGCCGTCGCCAGTTGATCTACCCGCGAGTAGCATCCTTGCCATGGCAGACACGAAGCAGGCGGAGCGCAGGGCGGCCAAGCTGGCCAAGCAGATCCAGGCGTTCGCCGGTGAGCACGGCGGCGCCGAGGGGCAGCTCGCCCACATCGGCCAGGCGGGGACCCGGATCGTCCTCGTCGGCGAGGACGGCGGCTGGGGCGACCTGGTGGCCCCCACCTACGAGACCGCCCAGCTGGCGGCCGAGAAGGCCGGCCTCACCCTCCACGACGAGTTCGACGGCGAGTTCGCCGCCAAGGTCGTCACGGGCCCGTACGAGTGGACCCGGATGGCGGGTATCCAGATCGGCGGACCGGCCAACAGCTGACGCCGCAAGGCGACAACCTCGCGCGGGGCTCACCCGTTAGGAGGGGTGCAAGCCCGTCCACACGTGGGAGCCCCCCGAATGATCGACACTCCGCGCCTGGTGGACCAGTACTGCCACGGGGTGCTCCGCACGGAGCTCGGCCTCGGCACCTTCGAGACGCACCTCGCCCCCGCCGCCGCGCTCCCGGCGGCGGGGACCACCTTCTTCGACACCCAGACCGGCTTCGCGGTACGCCGCTGGTGCCCGCCGCTCCTCGGCCTGGAACCGCACTGCCCGCCGGCCCGCTACCTCGCCCGGCGCCGCGAACTCGGCGCCGCCGAGTCGGCCAGACGCCTGCTGCGGGCCTCCGGTATCGCCGCCTACCTGGTCGACACGGGGCTCCCCGGCGACCTCACGGGGCCCGCCGAGCTCGCCGTCACCGGTGCCGCCGCCGCGCACGAGATCGTCCGCCTGGAGCTCCTCGCCCAGCGGGTCGCCGACGTCTCCGGCACCGTCGAAGCCTTTCTGGCCGACCTCGCCGAGGCCGTGCACGGGGCCGCCGCGGGCGCCGTCGCCTTCCTCTCGGCCGCCGCCCTGCGCGGCGGACTCGCCGCCGCGCCGGAGCCGCCCTGGCCGGGGGAGGTACGCGGGGCGGCCGGGCGCTGGCTGGCCGGGCGCGGGGCGGGCGGGGCCCTCGACGACCCCGTGCTGCTGCGCCATCTGCTCTGGATCGCGATCGGCTCCGGGCGGCCCCTCCAGCTGTACGTGGGGGAGCGCGACCCGAGCGGTCTGGCCGGATTCGCGACGGCCACCGGCGGCCTCGGCGCGGACCTGGTGCTGCTGCACGGCTACCCGTACCACCGCCAGGCGGCCCGGCTCGCCGGGCACTTCCCGCACGTCTACGCGGACCTCGGCCCGGTCGTCGCGCGCACCGGCGCCCGCGCGGCGGGCGTGCTCGCCGAGTTCCTGGAGCTCGCCCCCTTCGGCAAGCTGCTCTTCTCCAGCGGCGCCCGCGGCCTGCCCGAGCTGCACGTGGTGGCCGCGAGCGTCTTCCGGGGCGCGCTGGCCCGGGTCCTGGGCGAGTGGGTCGGCGACGGCGCCTGGTCCCGTACGGACGCGCAGCGGGTCGCGGACATGCTCGCGGAGGGCAACGCGCGACGGGTGTACGGGCTGGCGTGAAGCGGGGGGCGGGCGGCGGGCCCGGCCCCCCCCGCTCAGGCGGTCGCGAGCGCCGGGTCCGGCTGGGCCGGGATCGGGGCGGTGGTCACCGGGCGCTCGCGCAGGCTGAGCGCGAGCCGCAGGACAGCGATCCACATCAGCGACGAGCCCAGCATGTGGGCCCCGACCAGGACCTCCGGGACGCCCGTGAAGTACTGAAGGTAGCCCACCGCTCCCTGCGCCAGCAGCACGATCAGCAGGTCGCGGGCGCGGGCGCGGGTGTCGTCGGGGGCGTCCACCACGCGCAGGACCAGCCACATGGCGACCGCGAGGGCGCAGACCACCCAGGCGGCGATGGCGTGGATGTGGGCCGCGTTCGTCCAGTCCCACGGCATCCGCGGCACGTCGCTGGAGTCGCCCGCGTGCTTGCCGGCGCCCGTCACCGTCGTGCCGAGCGCGATGAGCAGCACGGAGACCAGGACGATCGCCCAGGACAGCTTGCGGACCGGGCGCGGCACGCGCGGCTTGGGCGTGCCGTCGCCCTCGCCGGTGCGGTGCCAGGTGACGACCGCCACGGTGAGGAGCGCGTTCGCGGCCAGGAAGTGGCCGGCCACCGTCCACGGGTTGAGGCCCATCCACACCGTGATGCCGCCGAGGACGGCGTTGCTCATCACGATCCAGAACTGGGCCCAGCCGAGGCGGCTGAGGGCGCGCCGTCGAGGCTTGGCCGAGCGGGCGGCGACGATCGCCCAGCCGACGGCCGCCGACAGGACGTAGGTCAGCATGCGGTTGCCGAACTCGATGGCGCCGTGGATGCCCTGCTCGGAGGTGACGATCAGGCTGTCGTCCGTGCACTTGGGCCAGGTGTCGCAGCCGAGACCGGAGCCGGTCAGCCGGACCGCGCCGCCGGTGACGATGATGACCACGCTCATCACGACGGCGGAGAGCGCGGCGCGCCGGAGCGTCCGGGGGGACGGGGTCCAGCGCTGGGCGATGAAGGCGAGGGGGGTCTGCACGGGCCCTATCGTAGGCACGGGCTTGTGCGCGTTTTCACGAGGGGTGCGTTACGGGCTTTTGCGCCGCGAAACGTCACCGGACGCTCACGCTGCGGACCGGCCCCGGCTCACTCCCAGCGGAAGAACCGGGCCGCCGCGCCGAGCCCGAGCACCGCCCAGACCGCGAGGATCAGCGCGTCGCCCCAGGGCAGCGCGGCGCCGTTCTGGAGGACGTCCCGCAGCCCGTCGGAGAGTGCCGAGATCGGCAGGAACGCGAGCACGTCGCCCGCGGCGCCGAACTTCTCCAGCGGCACCATCACCCCGCCGCCCACCAGGAGCAGCAGGAAGACCAGGTTGGCCGCGGCCAGCGTCGCCTCCGCCTTCAGGGTGCCGGCCATCAGCAGGCCGAGCCCGGAGAAGGCCGCGGTGCCGAGGACGAGCAGCAGCGCGACGGAGAACGGGTCGCCCTGCGGCGACCAGCCGAGCGCCAGCGCGATGCCGGTCAGGAGCGCCACCTGGAGCACCTCGGTGACCAGCACCGACAGCGTCTTGGCGGTCATCAGGGCCCAGCGCGGCAGCGGCGAGGCGGCGAGCCGCTTGAGGACCCCGTAACGCCGCTCGAAGCCGGTCGCGATGGCCTGCCCGGTGAAGGCGGTGGACATCACGGCGAGCGCGAGGACGCCCGGGGCGAGGAAGTCGACGGCCTTGTCCGCGCCCGTGTCGACGATGTCGACCGTCGAGAAGAGCACGAGCAGGAGGGAGGGGATGATCACCGTCAGGAGCAGCTGCTCGCCGTTGCGCAGCAGCATCCGGGTCTCCAGCGCGGTCTGCGCGGCGATCATCCGGCCGACAGGCGCGGCCCCCGGCCTCGGCGCGTACGTACCCGTGCTCATCCGCGCAGCTCCTTGCCGGTCAGTTCCAGGAAGACGTCTTCGAGGGTGTGCCGCTCGACCGAGATCCGGTCCGGCATCACGCCGTGCTGCGCGCACCAGCTGGTGACGGTGGCGAGCAGTTGGGGGTCGACCGTGCCGGTGAGCCGGTACGTGCCCGGGGTCGGCTCCGTCGCGGCGGTGCCGTCCGGCAGCGCCTTCAGGAGCGAGCCGAGGTCCAGGCCGCGCCGGCCGCTGAAGCGCAGGGTGTTCTCGGCGCCGCCGCGGCACAGCTCCTCGGGGCTGCCCTGGGCGACGACCCGGCCGGCGTCGATGATGGCGACGTCGTCGGCCAGCTCCTCCGCCTCGTTCATGAAGTGGGTGGTGAGCACGACGGTCACGCCGTCGGCGCGCAGCTCGCGGACCAGCTCCCAGGTGGCGCGGCGGGCCTGCGGGTCGAGTCCGGCGGTCGGCTCGTCGAGGAAGACCAGCTCGGGGCGGCCGACCACGGCCATGGCGAGCGAAAGGCGCTGCTGCTGGCCGCCGGAGAGGCGCCGGTAGGTGGTGCGGCCGCAGGAGCCGAGGCCGAGGCGCTCGATCAGGGCGTCCACGTCGAGCGGGTGCGCGTGCAGCTTCGCCATGTGGCGCAGCATCTCGTCGGCGCGGGCGCCGGAGTAGACGCCGCCGGACTGGAGCATCACGCCGATCCGGGGGCGCAGCGCGGCGGCGTCGGCGACCGGGTCGAGGCCGAGGACGCGCACGGTGCCGGCGTCCGGCCTCCGGTAGCCCTCGCAGGTCTCGACGGTGGTGGTCTTGCCGGCGCCGTTGGGCCCGAGGACGGCGGTGACGGTGCCGGTCCGCACGTCGAGGTCGAGGCCGTCGACGGCGGTCTTCGTCCCGTACCGCTTGACCAGGCCCCGGACCCGGACGGCGGACTCGACGGACTCGTTTCGCATGCCGGGAAGTCTAGAGAGGGGGCGAAGGTCCTTCCGGCGCGGGGCCCGGGTCCCTTGAGAAGGGACCTTTACGCGCGCTTCACGGCCCCGGCCGGATTTAGCGTCGACAGGGTGATCAGTGTGGCGGAGAACCTGCGGGAGACGGTCGTACAGGCCGAGCACAAGGCGCACGAGCTGGCGCGTCCGGGCCGGTACGCGGTCTCGGCGATGCTGGCCGGGGCGTACATCGGCGTGGGCGAGGTGCTGATGCTCGTCTCGGTGTCGCCCTTCGTGGCCGGGCACTCGCCGGCCGTCCGGCTGCTGGAGGGGGCGGTCTTCCCCATCGCGCTGACGATCGTGATGTTCGCGGGGGCGCAGCTGTTCACCAGCAACGTGATGGTGATGCTGCTGGGCGCGCTGTCCGGCCGTACCGGCTGGAAGGACCTGGTGGGCAGCTGGGTGCTGTCGCTGGGCGGGAACTTCGTCGGGGCCTTCGCCTTCGGGGCGATGGCGCACGCCTCCGGGGTGCTGTCCTCGCCGTCCGTGAAGGCGATGCTGGCGGAGCTGGTGGCCGGCAAGGAGGCGCTGGCGGGCGGGCAGCTGTTCTGGCGGGCGGTGCTCTGCAACATGCTCGTGTGCCTGGCGATCTGGATGTTCACCCGGGCCCGGGGGGACGCGGCGAAGCTGGCCGTGCTCTGGCTGCCGGTGCTGGCCTTCGTGGCGGTGGGCTTCGAGCACTGCGTGGCGAACATGTCGCTGTTCTCGCTCGCGATCCTCGACGGCACGGCCGGTTTCGGCGATCTGCTGCGCAACCTGGCCTTCACCGTGCCGGGCAACATCGTCGGCGGAGCGGTGCTGGTGGGTGGCTCGTACTGGTTCACCGGAAGGCCGGAAACGTCCTACGAATGATCATTCCCGCAGGTCAGGTAAGCCTTACCTGAGTGATGCACGACATCGTCACCGGTCCGGACGCGGCTTGTCACTCCCCGATTAATTACGCAACAATGGCGTTGTGAAAAACGTTGGCGCGGCTCCGGTGGAGGAACTCGCGACCCGAGAGCGTTCCACGCGCAACCGGGTCGCGCGGTCGATCCTGGATCACGGGCCCTCGACCGTCGCGGACCTCGCGGAGCGGCTCGGCCTGACCCAGGCCGCCGTCCGCCGTCACCTCGACTCGCTGGTCGGCGACGCCGTCGTCGAGGCCCGCGAGAAGCGCGTCTACGGGGCCCGCACCCGAGGCCGCCCCGCGAAGGTCTTCGCGCTCACCGACTGCGGCCGCGACGCCTTCGACCAGTCGTACGACTCCCTGGCCGTCGAGGCGCTCCGCTGGATCGAGCGCAACGCCGGAGGGGAGGCGGCCGTCGCCGCCTTCGCCCGGGACCGCATCGAGGCCCAGGCCGAGTCGTACCGCGAGGCCGTCGAGTCCGCCGACCCGAAACAGCGCACCGAGGCCCTCGCCAAGGCGCTGACCGCCGACGGGTACGCTGCCACTGCGCGTCACGCGCCGGTCGGCGAGCAGCTCTGCCAGCACCACTGCCCGGTCGCCCACGTCGCCGAGCAGTACCCCCAGCTGTGCGAGGCGGAGACGGAGTTCTTCTCCCGCCTCCTCGGGACCCACGTCCAGCGCCTGGCCACCATCGCCCACGGTGACGGCGTCTGCACGACCTTCATCCCGCACGGCGGCCCCCAGGGCCCACAGACCACTTCATCATCAGCATCCGCAAGCACGGCCGGGAGGAACCCCGCATGACCACCGAGATCAGCCACCCCGAGCTCGAGGGCCTGGGTCGGTACGAGTACGGCTGGGCCGACTCGGACGCGGCAGGCGCCACCGCCAAGCGCGGTCTCAACGAGGACGTCGTCCGCGACATCTCCTCCAAGAAGAACGAGCCCGAGTGGATGCTGAAGCTGCGCCTCAAGGGTCTGCGGCTCTTCGGCAAGAAGCCCATGCCGACCTGGGGCTCCGACCTCTCGGGCATCGACTTCGACAACATCAAGTACTTCGTGCGGTCCACCGAGAAGCAGGCCGAGTCCTGGGAGGACCTGCCCGAGGACATCAAGAACACGTACGACAAGCTGGGCATCCCGGAGGCGGAGAAGCAGCGCCTCGTCGCCGGTGTCGCCGCGCAGTACGAGTCCGAGGTCGTCTACCACCAGATCCGCGAGGACCTGGAGGAGCAGGGCGTCATCTTCGTCGACACCGACACCGCGCTGAAGGAGCACGAGGAGCTCTTCAAGGAGTACTTCGGCACCGTCATCCCGGTCGGCGACAACAAGTTCGCCTCGCTGAACACGGCCGTGTGGTCCGGCGGCTCGTTCATCTACGTGCCGAAGGGCGTGCACGTCGAGATCCCGCTCCAGGCCTACTTCCGTATCAACACGGAGAACATGGGCCAGTTCGAGCGGACGCTGATCATCGTCGACGAGGACGCCTACGTCCACTACGTCGAGGGCTGCACCGCCCCGATCTACTCCTCCGACTCGCTGCACAGCGCCGTCGTCGAGATCATCGTGAAGAAGGGCGGCCGCTGCCGCTACACGACCATCCAGAACTGGTCGAACAACGTCTACAACCTGGTGACCAAGCGCGCCGTCGCCTACGAGGGCGCCACCATGGAGTGGGTCGACGGCAACATCGGCTCCAAGGTCACCATGAAGTACCCGGCCGTCTACCTGATGGGCGAGCACGCCAAGGGCGAGACCCTGTCCATCGCCTTCGCGGGCGAGGGCCAGCACCAGGACGCCGGCGCCAAGATGGTCCACATGGCCCCGAACACCTCCTCCAACATCGTCTCCAAGTCGGTGGCGCGAGGCGGCGGCCGTACCTCCTACCGCGGTCTCATCGAGATCGGCGAGGGCGCCCCGGGCTCCAAGTCGAACGTCCTGTGCGACGCGCTGCTCGTCGACACGATCTCCCGCTCGGACACGTACCCCTACGTGGACGTGCGCGAGGACGACGTCTCCATGGGCCACGAGGCCACCGTCTCCAAGGTCTCCGAGGACCAGCTCTTCTACCTGATGAGCCGCGGCCTCACCGAGTTCGAGGCGATGGCCATGATCGTCCGCGGCTTCGTCGAGCCCATCGCGAAGGAGCTGCCGATGGAGTACGCCCTTGAGCTCAACCGGCTGATCGAGCTGCAGATGGAAGGCGCGGTCGGCTAAAGCCCCGCACCGCACCCGCCGTACGCAGCACTGATTTCTTTTTTGACGCAGGAAGAGAGCAACACGACAGCCATGGCTGAGGCTCAGAACATCCCCGCGGGCTCCACCACCGCGGGCTCGATCGCGGTGGCCGCCGAGTCCACCGTCGCCACGCGCATGAGCGCCCCGCCGTCCTTCGACGTGGCGGACTTCCCCATCCCGCACGGCCGCGAGGAGGAGTGGCGCTTCACTCCCCTGGAGCGCCTGCGCGGCCTGCACGACGGCACCGCCGTCGTGTCCGGCGAGGGCGTCCGCGTCGACGTCGAGGCCCCCGAGGGCGTCACCGTGGAGACCGTGGGCCGCGACGACGCGCGGCTCGGCAAGGCCGGCACGCCGGTCGACCGCGTCGCCGCCCAGGCGTACACCTCCTTCGAGAAGGCCTCGGTCGTCACCGTCGCCAAGGAGGCCGTCCTCACCGAGCCGATCCGCATCGCGGTGCACGGCCAGGGCGGAGTCGCCTTCGGCCACCAGGTGATCGAGCTCGGCGCCTTCGCCGAGGCCGTCGTGGTCATCGACCACACCGGTGACGCGGTGCTCGCCGCCAACGTCGACTACGTGCTCGGCGACGGCGCCAAGCTGACCGTCGTCTCCGTCCAGGACTGGGACGAGAAGGCCGTCCACGTCGCCCAGCACAACGCGCTGATCGGCCGCGACGCCTCCTTCAAGTCGGTCGTCGTGACCTTCGGCGGCGACGTGGTCCGCATCCACCCCCGCGTGACCTACACGGCCCCCGGCGGCGAGGCCGAGCTCTTCGGCCTGTACTTCACCGACGCGGGCCAGCACCAGGAGCACCGCCTCCTGGTCACCCACAACGTCCCGCACTGCAAGTCCAACGTGGCCTACAAGGGCGCGCTGCAGGGCCAGGACGCCCACGCGGTCTGGATCGGCGACGTCCTCATCGAGGCCGCGGCCGAGGGCACCGACACCTACGAGCTCAACCGGAACCTCGTCCTCACCGACGGTGCCCGGGTCGACTCGGTGCCGAACCTGGAGATCGAGACCGGCGAGATCGCCGGCGCCGGCCACGCCTCCGCCACCGGCCGCTTCGACGACGAGCAGCTCTTCTACCTGATGTCGCGCGGCATCCCGGAGACCGAGGCCCGCCGCCTCGTCGTCCGCGGCTTCTTCGCCGAGCTGGTCCAGCAGATCGGTCTGCCGGACGTCCAGGAGCGCCTGCTGGCCAAGATCGAGGCCGAGCTGGAGGCGTCCGTCTGATGGCCTTCGTCCGCGCCTGTGCGCTGAGCGAGCTGGCGGAGGACACCCCGAAGCGGGTGGAACTCGACGGCACGCCGGTCTCCGTCGTCCGCACCGAGGGCGAGGTGTACGCGATCCACGACATCTGCTCGCACGCGAACGTCTCCCTCTCCGAGGGCGAGGTGGAGGACTGCCAGATCGAGTGCTGGCTGCACGGCTCCGCGTTCGACCTCCGCACCGGCAAGCCGTCCGGCCTCCCCGCGACGCGCCCCGTCCCCGTATACCCCGTAAAGATCGAAGGGGACGATGTGCTCGTCTCCGTCACCCAGGAGTCCTGAGTCACCCATGGCTACGCTTGAAATCCACGACCTGCACGTCTCCGTCGAGGCCGAGAACGGTCCGCGCGAGATCCTCAAGGGTGTCGACCTGACCATCAAGCAGGGCGAGACCCACGCCGTCATGGGCCCGAACGGCTCCGGCAAGTCGACCCTGGCGTACTCGCTGGCCGGCCACCCGAAGTACACGATCACCGGCGGCACCGTCACCCTCGACGGTGAGGACGTCCTGGAGATGTCGGTCGACGAGCGCGCCCGCGCCGGTGTCTTCCTGGCCATGCAGTACCCGGTCGAGGTCCCCGGTGTCTCGGTCTCCAACTTCCTGCGCACCTCCGCCACCGCCGTCCGCGGCGAGGCGCCCAAGCTGCGTACCTGGGTGAAGGAGGTCAAGTCCGCGATGGAGCAGCTCTCCATGGACCCGGCCTTCGCCGAGCGCAACGTCAACGAGGGCTTCTCCGGCGGCGAGAAGAAGCGCCACGAGATCCTCCAGCTCGAACTGCTCAAGCCGAAGATCGCGATCCTCGACGAGACCGACTCCGGCCTGGACGTCGACGCGCTGCGCATCGTCTCCGAGGGCGTCAACCGCGTGCGCGAGACCGGTGAGGTCGGCACCCTGCTGATCACGCACTACACGCGGATCCTCCGCTACATCAAGCCCGACTTCGTGCACGTCTTCGCGAACGGCCGCATCGTCGAGTCCGGTGGCGCCGAGCTCGCCGACCAGCTGGAGAACGAGGGCTACGACAAGTACGTGAAGGGTGGCGCATCCGCGTGACTTCCGCCCATCAGGGGCTGACCGGCCTCCTCGACACCGAGGCGATCCGCAAGGACTTCCCGCTCCTGGATCGTCTGGTCCACGACGACAAGAAGATCGTCTACCTGGACTCCGCGGCCACCTCGCAGAAGCCGCGCCAGGTCCTCGACGCTCTCAACGCGTACTACGAGCGGCACAACGCCAACGTCCACCGCGGTGTCTACACGGTCGCCGAGGAGGCCACCGCGCTGTACGAGGGCGCCCGCGACAAGGTCGCCGCCTTCATCAACGCGCCGAGCCGCGACGAGGTGATCTTCACCAAGAACGCCTCCGAGTCGCTCAACCTCGTGGCCAACATGCTGGGCTGGGCCGACGAGCCCTACCGCGTGGACCACGAGACCGAGATCGTCATCACGGAGATGGAGCACCACTCCAACATCGTGCCGTGGCAGCTGCTCGCGCAGCGCACCGGCGCGAAGCTGAAGTGGTTCGGGCTCACCGACGACGGCCGGCTCGACCTGTCGAACATCGAGGAGCTCATCACCGAGAAGACCAAGGTGGTGTCCTTCACCCTGGTCTCCAACCTCCTCGGCACGATCAACCCGGTCGAGACGATCATCCGGCGGGCCCAGCAGGTCGGCGCGCTGGTCTGCATCGACGCCTCGCAGGCCGCCCCGCACATGGTGCTCGACGTGCAGGCGCTGCAGGCCGACTTCGTGGCCTTCACCGGTCACAAGATGTGCGGCCCGACCGGCATCGGCGTGCTGTGGGGTCGCCAGGAGCTCCTGGAGGACCTGCCGCCGTTCCTCGGTGGCGGCGAGATGATCGAGACCGTCTCGATGCACTCCTCCACCTACGCGCCGGCCCCGCACAAGTTCGAGGCGGGTACGCCCCCGATCGCCCAGGCCGTCGGCCTCGGCGCGGCCGTGGACTACCTGTCGGCGATCGGCATGGAGAACATCGCGCGCCACGAGCACGCGATCACCGAGTACGCCGTCCGTCGCCTCCAGGAGGTTCCGGACCTGCGGATCATCGGCCCCACCACGGCCGAGGACCGCGGCGCGGCGATCTCCTTCACGCTCGGCGACATCCACCCGCACGACGTGGGCCAGGTCCTCGACGAGCAGGGCATCGCCGTGCGCGTCGGCCACCACTGCGCGCGGCCGGTCTGCCTCCGCTACGGAATTCCGGCGACCACGCGAGCGTCGTTCTATCTGTACTCCACGCCCGGCGAGGTCGACGCCCTCGTCGCGGGTCTGGAGCACGTACGGAACTTCTTCGGCTAGGGGACGCCTCGTGAAGCTGGATTCGATGTACCAGGACGTCATCCTGGACCACTACAAGCACCCGCACGGGCGCGGTCTGCGGGACGGCGACGCCGAGGTGCACCACGTCAACCCGACCTGTGGCGACGAGATCACGCTCCGGGTGAAGTACGACGGCTCGCGGATCGAGGACGTGTCGTACGAGGGCCAGGGCTGCTCCATCAGCCAGGCCTCGGCGTCCGTCCTCAACGAGCTGCTCGTCGGCAAGGAGCTGGCCGAGGCGCAGAAGATCCAGGGCACCTTCCTGGAGCTGATGCAGTCCAAGGGCCAGATCGAGCCGGACGACGCGATGGAGGAGATCCTGGAGGACGCCGTCGCGTTCGCCGGGGTCTCCAAGTACCCGGCCCGTGTGAAGTGCGCGCTGCTCAGCTGGATGGCGTGGAAGGACGCGACCGCCCAGGCTCTGGGTGACGGTGTCGCTGAGAGGAAGTCGGCATGACCGAGAACGCCGAGGCCACGATGAAGCCGGCCTCCGAAGAAGAAGTCCGCGAGGCGCTGTACGACGTCGTCGACCCCGAGCTGGGGATCGACGTGGTCAACCTGGGCCTCATCTACGGCATCCACATCGACGACTCGAACGTCGCGACGCTGGACATGACCCTGACGTCGGCGGCCTGCCCGCTGACCGACGTGATCGAGGACCAGGCGAAGTCCGCCACCGACGGCATCGTCAACGAGCTGAAGATCAACTGGGTCTGGATGCCGCCGTGGGGCCCGGACAAGATCACGGACGACGGCCGCGAGCAGCTGCGCGCGCTCGGGTTCAACGTCTGACCGGCCGCTGGACGTACGAGGTGAGGCCCCCCAGTTTCCGCTGGGGGGCCTCACCTCGTTTCAGCGGCGCAGCGCCCGGACGAACGCCTGGAACGCGGCGAGGCGCTGCTCGCCCTTCAGGCCGCGCAGAGTCGCCAGAAAGCCGATGAGGAGCAGGACCGCGAGCAGGATCAGGAGCAGGGCCAGGAGGAGCAGCTCAGTGAAGGACATCAGGTGTCGCCTTCCCTAGAAGGTGTCGGAACGCTCCCGATCGAACGCGAACGATGGGCATCCGGCTCGGAGTCGTTCGAAGGCGCCCCAGTCTGCGCAGGTCAGTAGGGGTCTCCCGGAAATCCCTCCGGATCCGGATCCTCTTCGGGCACATCGCCGGCCTCGTCCTCAACCGAGCCCCTGAAGGGGATGAACCAGTCCCGCGGGTCGAGATTGGTCAGGCCCATGGCCGAGATCAGCGGATGCCCCTGACGCTCGATTCCCTCGTTCCAGGGCTCGTAGAGCATGAGGACATCGTGATCCTCGAAGAGGATGTCCTTGCACATGTGCCAGTCGTAGTCATCGGCCCGGGTCTCCAGGCCCTGGGTGAACTCCTCGACGAGCTCGTGGTCGTCGTCGGTGAGAGCCGCCGCCTTCTCGAGGGCGAGATGGAGAGCCATCTCCTCGCCCGTGCAGCGGGGCTTCGGCACCCCGGTGCCGCCGATCTGCGCGACCAGGGCGTCACATGCCTCGACCATGTGGCGACGCCATTCCCGGTCCAGCTCCCAGGTCTGGGCAGGCAATGAACCGAATAGCGGCTGGAACCAGTCATCGTGGGTGATGTGCCGGTCTCCCAGATCCTTCAGTGCCATCCGGGCTTCGTCGGCCTGGATCTCCAGGGCCACCTTGAGCATGCGCACGGTCCGGGGACTCAAGGGGGCCGCGTCCTCGTCGAAGTCCTCTTCCTCAGGCTCCCAGTAGGCGTCGCTCACCGTGGAGGCGTAGGCGAGCGTGGGCATTTGGAAGTACGCGGCGGACTCGGGGTCGCCCAGCTTTGCCGCCTGGCGGTAGCACTTGTGCGCCTTCTTGGCTCTGCCCCGCCGGTGGTAGAGATTTCCGAGCAGCCGTACGGACATGACGTCGCCGTTGTCCCCAGCGCGTTTGTACCAGTCTCGAGCGGCCTTCGCCGAAGCGGGCCATTCCTCCTCGACAGCTTGGCCCGCGAAGTACTTCTCCATGGTCTCGGCCATTCGGCGCATGGCTTCCTCCTGGCTCATCTCTTCGGGCAGAAACCTTCCCTGCCACTCGCTGAGGATCCCCATACTGCGCATCGCGACCGCATCTCCGGCCTCGGCGGCGATGGCGTAGAGCTTCGTGGCCTCTTCGATGCGGTCCTGGGCGAAGTAGACCTGCGCCAGGTTGGTCGTGGCCTCGATGTGTCTCTGCCGGGCGGCCTGTAGGTAGTGCCGCTCGGCGGTATTCCAGTCCTGCCGTCGATAGGCGAGGAGGCCGAAGCGGAAATGAGCGTCGGGCACGTCCGCCTCAAGCGCCAGATTCCACAGCCGTTCCCCTTCCTCCGTGTCGCCACGATCCTCGTGGACTGCCGCCAGCTTCGCCGCCGCGGGCAGGAACCCCGCGTTCAGGGCAGCGCGCCACCACTTTTCCGCCTTCTTGTTGCGGCCCGTTTTCGAACACCGCACGCCCATGTTCAGCATTCCCCGGGGGCTGCCGTTCTCCGCTGCCGCCAGCCACCACCGCTCGGCTTTGCCCTCCTCCTTCTGATCGAGGAGGATCGAACCGAGATGCAGCATGGAGTCGGTATGACCTGCTTCGGCCGCCGGGCGAAAGGCACG
The DNA here is from genome assembly GCF_040303965.1 of Streptomyces sp. NPDC094032. Classification (NCBI taxonomy): domain Bacteria; kingdom Bacillati; phylum Actinomycetota; class Actinomycetes; order Kitasatosporales; family Streptomycetaceae; genus Streptomyces; species Streptomyces sp. NPDC094032. Next base: position 106,498 of record NZ_JBEOUE010000013.1, read on the forward strand.
TGCGGCCAGACTGGAGAGGCCGGCCCGCCATGCGGCCACGCCGACACTGTGCTGTTCCTGCGGGGATTTCGCATGCTCTACGGCCGCCTCATGCACGAGGGAGGGCACAGCGGGGGACGCCGGATTCTTGGCCAGCGTGTCGACCAGATAGTCGAAAGGGCGCCAGGTGTCGGTCCCGGCGGGGATGAGCAGGCGGGTGATGCCGAGACGAGGAGCGGTGGCCCACGTGACTGCGGCGGGGTAGCTCTCCGGCTCGAGCGCGGCGCTCTCCTCCCCTTCGAGGTAGTGCTCGTGAAGGGCCTTGATGAGGTTCATGCCGATCGGGCTGGTCAGGCCGGCGCGATGGAGGTCGATGGCGGCGGCGACCAGGGCGTTTCCTCTCGGGTTGCCGCCCACGAAACGGGCGTTGTGCCATGTGTCCCAGAGCTTGGGGCCGGCCGAGAGGTATTCGGCCACTCCGTATCGCTCACTGTGCCGCAGAGCTTCGGCGAGACGGGGGTCGGAATCGCGCGACGCGCGCCCGATCTCCTCTGCGCTCCACGCACGGGGGAGGTCCACTATCTCGGCGGCTTGGAGAACCGGGTCGCGCAGGTCCACCTGGGCATAGCCGGAGTCGGAGCGGCCGGGGCGGGTGACCTGCGAGGTCCGGTTCTTGTACTCGGAAAGCCGCATGGTGGCGAGCACGACGGTCCGGTAGGGAGCGAGCCGGCCCAGCAAGGGCAGGGTGATGCCGTCCGGGCCCAGGTACTGTTCCAGGTTGTCCAGCCAGATCACGCATTGGCGACCACGCGCCCATTCTGCGGCGACAGTATCGACATGACCGTCCAACGGCCCTGTGCCGGATGGGTGGAGCAGGCGGAATTCCGGCATGAGCCGCTTCGCTGCTTCGTATGCCGATCGGGTCTTCCCCGCCGTCGAATCGCCACGGATGAGAACCAGGCCACTGCGCTCGCATGCGATCCTGAGCGCGGCATCGAGCCGGGCGTCGGCATCGCGCGGTACGTACGGCGGGACGGGTGCGCAACCTTCGTGCCGCCGGGCACGGTGTACTCCGAGGAGAACGGGCTCCATGGAGGAGACGAGGAACTCGGGCGCATCGGTGCCGTTACCTGAGGACGCTCCGACATCCTTATGGGCCTTCGCCGCCGCCAGCGCGTTATGCCAGTTCTCCCGTTCACCCGGAGGGAACGGCTTGCCGGAGACTTCCGCCACCGCGGTGAGAAACGTGTCGAGCGACCTTGCCGAGGACGGAAGGGATTGACCGTTGAGCCAGTTGCTGAGTGTGGACGTCGCCAGTGTCCGGCGCCCTGGCTTCATACTGGCAGCGTAGATCTGCTTGGGCTTGACGCCCGTCCTCGTCAGCAGGCGCCTCAGTTCCTGCCCGAACTTCTCGTGCTTGCCTTGTCGGCCCGCCATGTCCTCTCCCCGGTCCTTCGGATCTGCTCATCACTTCGCATGGATGGCAGTCCCATGATGCCCGGGGAGGGGATGGAAGGGGGGTTCCCTTATTGGCTGAACGAGGTTCCCGCGGCCTGCGCCAGGGTCGGGCCCAGGTTCTCCTTGCGGAGGCGCTGGTCCACGTAGAGGAGGGCGGAGACCAGGGGCTGGAGGGGGGCCAGGACGGCCTGGCAGGCGGTGGAGCCGATCAGGGCGATGCCCATCACGGCGGACATCGAGCGGAGGACCTCGGTGGGGGCGGTGTCGGCGTCGAAGTTCAGGGTCGACAGCGGGATCCAGGCGAGGATCGAGAACACCTGCTGGATCGCCCAGCTGACCACGGCCACGATCGCGACGGTGGCGATCGTGCAGCCGAAGATCCGCCACCAGGAGTCGCGGACCAGGCCCGCGGAGCGGCGCAGCGCGTTCATGCCGCCCGCGCCCTCGATGACCGCGACCGCGGGGGCCAGGCTGAACTTCACCCAGAGCCACAGGCCGAAGGGGATGGTCGCCAGGGCGCCGAAGAAGAACACCAGGCCGGCGATCGTGGTGCCCACGCCCTCGTCGCTCCCGGAGGCGCCGATGCCCGCGAGCATGCCGAACATCATGAGGCCGAAGCCGACGATGAAGAGCAGCACCGGTACGAGCATCGCCAGCATCGACAGGACGACCGCGCTCAGCACCGCGCCCGCCCGGGACCAGGCGCGCCCCCAGACGGCCGCGAAGCCGACGGGGCGGCCGAGCACCGCCTCCTGCGCGACGACCGGGACAGCCGCGTAGACCAGGGTGTTGGCCAGCATCAGCGAGAGCATCCCGGTCAGCCAGACACAGCCGAAGGCGAGGAACAGCCCCCGGATGTCCGCGATGTCGGGGTCCTGGCCGTTCGGGATGTTCGAGAGTCGGTCGACGTTGTCCGACACGGCGTTCCAGGCGACCAGGACGGCGCCGACGACGAGCGCCGTCGCCACCCCGAACGCGGTCGCGGCCACCCCCAGGAGCGGCTTCCAGTAGCGCCCGAACGCGCTGAACGCGCCGGTCAGGATCTGCCCGAAGGTCATCGGCGCCAGGGGTATGACGCCCGGCTTCGGCGGCGGTGGCGGGGGAGCGTATCCGTATCCGTACGGCCCCGGGGGATATGTCATGGCCACACCGTAGCGCCTGCCGTTGTGTACGCTCGTACGCATGGGATACGGACTGCTCGCGGGCGCCATAGCGGCGGAGATCGTCGCCACCACCTCCATGAAGTACAGCGAGGGCTTCTCGAAGCTGGTGCCCTCGCTGATCACCGGCGCCGGCTACCTCCTCGCCTTCGCCCTGCTCGCCCAGGCGCTCAAGACCCTCCAGGTCGGCACCGCCTACGCCATCTGGTCCGGCGTCGGCACCGCCGCCGTCGCCGCGATCGGCGCGCTCTTCCTCGGCGAGTCCATGAACCTCGCCAAGATCGCCGGCATCGTCCTGATCATCGCCGGGGTCGCCGTCCTTCAGCTGGGCGGCGCCCACTGATGGCCCGCGCCCGGCGCTACGACCCCGAGCGGCGCGACCGGATCGTCGACGCCGCCCTGCGCGTGGTCGGGCGCGCCGGCATCGCCGGGCTCAGCCACCGCACCGTCGCCGCCGAGGCGGACGTGCCGCTCGGCTCCACCACGTACCACTTCGCCTCCCTCGACGAACTCCTCGTCGCCGCCCTGCGCCGCGCCAACGCCCACTTCGGCCGCGCGCTGCGCGAGAGCCCCGGGCTCACCGACCCGGACGCCGACCTCGCCGCCGTCCTCGCCCGCCTCTTCGGCACCTGGATGGGCGGCGAACGGACCGGCGTGGAGCTGGAGTACGAGCTCTACCTCGCCGCCCTGCGCCGCCCCGCCCTGCGGCCCGTCGCCGCCGAATGGGCCGACGACGTGACCGCCTGCCTGGTCCCGCGCACCGACCCGGCCACCGCCCGCGCCCTCATCGCCCTGATGGACGGCATCTGCCTCCAGGTCCTCCTCACCGACGGCACGTACGACGAGGAGTACGCCCGCGAGATGCTCGGCCGGGTGCTGGACGTCGGGACGAGACCGAGCGGCGCGGACTCGTCGGAACCGCCAGGAAAGCGGACCGACACCTGAGACCGGTTGGCCCGGGCGGGGGCCCGCCGGTTAGGTTTTCCGTCATGACCACTGCTCCTCGCACCACCGGCGCCGTCGCCGCCGGCCTCGCCACCATCGCCGGCGACGGCACCGTTCTCGACACCTGGTTCCCCGCCCCCGAGCTGACCGCGGACCCCGGCCCCGCCGGCACCGAGCGGCTCGGCCCCGACGCGGCCCTCAACGCCCTCGGCGAGGGCGCCGTCAAGGCCCTCGGCGTGGACGCCCGCCGCGGTGTCGAGGTGGTCGCCGTCCGCACCGTCATCGCCTCGCTCGACGACAAGCCGCTCGACGCCCACGACGCCTACCTGCGCCTCCACCTGCTCAGCCACCGGCTGGTCAAGCCGCACGGCCAGAGCCTGGACGGCATGTTCGGCCTGCTCGCCAACGTCGCCTGGACCTCGCTCGGCCCGGTCGCCGTCGACGACGTCGAGAAGGTGCGGCTCAACGCCCGCGCCGAGGGCCTGCACCTCCAGGTCACCTCGATCGACAAGTTCCCCCGCATGACCGACTACGTCGCGCCCGCCGGTGTCCGCATCGCCGACGCCGACCGCGTCCGCCTCGGCGCCCACCTCGCCGCCGGCACCACCGTCATGCACGAGGGCTTCGTCAACTTCAACGCCGGCACCCTCGGCACCTCCATGGTCGAGGGCCGCATCTCCGCCGGTGTCGTCGTCGGCGACGGCTCCGACATCGGCGGCGGCGCCTCCACCATGGGCACCCTCTCCGGCGGCGGCAACGTCGTCATCTCCATCGGCGAGCGCTGCCTGATCGGCGCCGAGGCCGGCGTCGGCATCGCGCTCGGCGACGAGTGCGTCGTCGAGGCCGGTCTGTACGTCACCGCGGGCACCCGGATCACCATGCCCGACGGCCAGATCGTCAAGGCCCGCGAGCTCTCCGGCGCCTCGAACATCCTCTTCCGCCGCAACTCGGTCTCCGGCGCCGTCGAGGCCCGCCCGAACAACGCGGTCTGGGGCGGCCTCAACGAGATCCTCCACAGCCACAACTGACCCACTGGCCCCCGCGTTAGGAAAGCGCGGGGGCCGAGGGGCAGTCGAGGCGAGGAGCCGGCATGAGGACCAGGACCATCAGGACGCAGTCGGTGCTCACCGGCGCGTTCGCCGCCGCGGCGGTCGTGCTCCCGGCGGGAGCGGCCGAGGCCGACGAGACGCACAGCCACTCGCACAACGGGCCGCACGTCTCGCTGATCTCCACCGGTCAGATCGACGACCCGCTGGAGGACGTCCTGGAGCACACCGCGATCCTCGGCAGGACCGTGTCGACCGACTCCGCCTGAACACCGTCCGACGGGGCTACAGGCTCAGCTTGAAGCCGTCGTGGCTGCGGGCGAAGCCCAGCGAGGCGTAGAAGCGGTGGGCGGCCGCGCGGTCCTTGTTGCTGGTGAGCTGGACGAGCGCGCAGCCGCGGGCCCTGGCCCGGGCCGTCGCGCGCTCCATCAGCTCCCGGCCGAGGCCGCCGCCGCGCCGGTCGGCCCTGATCCGGACCGCCTCGATCAGGGCCCGCTCGGCGCCGCCCTTGCCGAGGCCGGGGATGTAGGTGGCCTGGAGACAGCCCACCACCAGGGCCCCCTCGACGAGCACCAGCACCTCGTTGCGCGGATCGGCCTCGATGTCCGCGAAGGCCCGCTCGTACGCGGCGGTCACGGACACCGAGGCCGGGTCCACCACCCGCTCCTCGTCGGCGAGCAGCGCGAGGACGGCGGGCAGGTCGGCACGGGTGGCGGGGCGCAGGATCACGGCCCGCAGTCTCGCACACCCGTGCCTGGGGGGAACTACGGGCGGAAGCGCAGCACCTGCGGGTCGTGGTCGCTGTTCTGGTCCGCGAACTCGGCGTTGATGTGCACGCTGTCGTACTCGAAGTGGTGCACGCCGGGGCTGGTCAGGATCTGGTCGAGGACCTGGCTGTTGCCCTGGTAGACGTACGAGTAGCGCTCGCTGCGCGGCAGCGACTTGACCGCCGGGTACAGCGCGCCGCCGTCGGTCAGCGCCTGCGTGGTGCCGGAGAACTCGAAGTCGTTGATGTCGCCGAGGACCAGCACGTCGGCCTGCTTGTCCAGCGCCAGGGCGTCCTTGACGAAGGAGTTGACGGCCTGCGCCTGGAGGAGGCGCTTGGCCTCGGAGGAACGGTTCGGCGGCTGGTGGTGCGAGACGATCGACTCGTCGCCGCCCTTGGAGCCGAAGTGGTTGGCGACCACGATCACCGTACGGCCGCGGAACAGGAACTCGCCCGCGAGCGGCTTGCGGCTGTTCTCCCAGGCGGTGTTCGACGGGTCGATCCGGCCGGGGGAGAGGGTCAGATGGGCGTCGCCCTTCGTGCCCGTCACCGCGGTCGCGGTCGTCGCGTCGCCGCCCGGGCGGTCCACGAAGGAGACCCGCGCCGGGTTGAAGAGGAAGACCTGACGGATGTTGCCGCCGGGCTCGCCGCCGTCCTTGCCGTTCTGCGGGTCGATCGAGCGCCACTCGTACGCCGGGCCGCCGGCCGCGACGATCGCGTCGGTGAACTTCTTGATCGTCGCACCGGCCGTGACCGTGCCGTCGTTCTTGGCGCCGTTGTCGTCCTGGATCTCCTCCAGGGCGACGACGTCGGGCGAGGCCAGGTTCTCGACGACCGCCTTCGCGAGCGCGTCGAACTTCTCCTGCGGGTCCGACGGGTCCAGGTTCTCCACGTTGTACGTGGCGACCGCCAGCTCGTTCTTGTGCTGGCGCTCGGTCACCTCGCGCTCCAGGCCGAGGTCCACGTGCTTGCCCAGGGTGTTCGCGACCAGGGTGTAGCCGCCGAATTGGTTGAAGTCCAGCGGGCCCTCGGTCGGGCCGGCCAGCCAGTCGCCGACGTTCGCCTTGGGGAAGGGCTGCTGGGCGATCGGCGCGAGCTGCTGGATCTGGAGCCGACCGGTGTTCTGGGAGTCGTACGAGCCGTAGACCGTGCCGCCGCGGCGGTTGTCGTTCTCGAACGGCTTCACCGACACCCAGAGCTCGGAGTACGGGTCGGTGGCGCCGACCACGCGCGAGGAGCCGATCCGGACGTTGGTGCCCTCCAGGGACTCGTAGTAGTCCAGGGCGTAGCTCTCCGGGTCCAGGGTGAGCCCGTTGATCGAGCCGCCGGCCGCCGGGTCGCCCTCGGGGGCGTACTCCTCGGGCACGGAGCCCGCCCAGATGGTGACGGGCGCCGGGACCGCGTTGCCCTTCGACAGGACGGTGATCGCCGGCTTGGAGATCTGGGTCAGCGACTGGTTGCCGGAGTTCAGACCGCCCGGCACGTACTCGGTCACCGTGCCGTTGACGCTCACCGAGTCGCCGACGGCGACGGTCGGCACGGAGCTGGTGAAGACGAAGATGCCTTCGCTCGTGGCCGGGTTCTCGTCCGCCTGCGGGTCCTGCATCCAGAAGCCGCGCGAGCCGTACGCGCGCACGCCGGTGACGATGCCGGTGACACCCGCGACCGGCTTGCCGACCAGCGGCGAGACCCGGGTCGTGCCCTGGATGTCATGGATACGGACGGTGCCCGCGGCCACGTCGTCGGCGGAGGCGGAGGCTCCGCCCAGCAGGCCGGCGGCGAGGGCGGCGGAGACGACGGCGGCGACGGCGGCCGATCTCGGTATGGAGGAAGACATCAGGAAGCTCCGTGAGGGCTTGGAGAAACGAGCAAAGGGTCTACGCGCGTCAATTTCGTTGCAGACCCTTCGACTTGTCAAGGGTCGACGGGTGTACGAAGGCTGACGCCTCCGTGAACCGCGGGACCGCCCCCCGAATACGTCTACGCTGAAGGCCGCTCGAAGCGCCGTGAAGGCCCCCCGCACTCGCCGAGGAGAACCCCCCAGATGGCACCGGACCGCCAGACCCTGCCCCCCGTTCGCTTGCGCTCGGACGCGGAGTTGGCGCGGGACGCCCTGGCCACCCCCCTCCTCGCCCGCGCCGTGCGGCTCGCCCGCTGGGCCGGTCCGGAGACCCGGGTCGGGGCGGGCGGCGAACTCGTCGACGAGCAGCTGCCCGCCGCCGCCGAGGCCCTCGGCCTGACCGGCGACCCGGACGCCGAGGCGTACGCGAGCGAGGCCTGGCGGCTCGCCGTCGACACCGGCCTGGTCGAGGTCGAGGACGGCGAGCGCGAGGACGCCGACGGCACCGTGACGCCCGCCGACAACCTGGCGCTGGTCACCGGCGGCTCCCCGCAGGACGTCCTCGCGATCTGGCTGGAGGGCTTCGACGCCGTCTTCGCCGACGCCGCCGCGCCCTACATCGACGACCTCGACGCGCTCGTCGGCGAGGACGGCGAGATCGACTTCGAGGCCCTGGACTGGGACCCCGAGGGCGAGGCCGAGTTCCTGGAGGGCGTGCTCGGCAACCTCTACCTGCTGACCGTCAGCGAGGGCGGCGCCGGTGACGGCCCGGTGCCGCTGCCCGCGCTCGCCGCCTCCATGGTCGTCCCCGACGACATGGGCGAGCCCACCGACGACGTCCTGGAGCAGGTCTCCGACGCGATGATGCGGCTCGACGAGCAGTTCCGGGTCCTCGAACCGATCGGCCTGGTCGCGTACGACCCCGTCGACGAGGCCCTGATGGCCGAGGAGGGCGAGGAGCCCGCCCCGCCCGTCGACGACGAGGACGTCAGCCGCTACGGCATGGTCCGGCTCACCCCGCTCGGCCTCTACGGCGTGCGCGCCCGGATGCTGGAGGCCGGACTCGTCGTCCCCGCGGTCGGCGAGCTCGCCGACAAGGGCGCCGACGCCCTCCTCGACGGCATCGCCCACTACCCGCAGGCCGCCGCCCGCGCCGAGACCGCCGGCTGGCTCGCCGCCCGTGAGGCCGGAGCCGCCGCCCGTGAACTCCTCGCCGCCGCCCGGGGCAGCGACCCCGACTCCCCGCTGCGCCGCCTCCACGCGCAGCAGGCCCTCTCCCTCGTCGGCGCCGAGGCGGAGCCCGCCGTGCGGGAGGTCCTGGACGACCCGGAGCTCGGCGGCCTCGCCCGGGTCTGGCTCGCGGAGCACGGCGCGGCGGACATCCCGGCCCCGCCGGAGGCGATGATCTTCTGGCTGGCCATCGACACGATCGCGGCCCAGCTCGACGCCGACGGCGACCTGACCGAACTCCAGGACCTCATCGAGGGCCTGACCAGCCGCCACGGCGGCTTCTTCGAGGCGGCCTGGCGGGTCGAGCACCCGGCGACGGCCGAGGTCCTGGAGGCCATCGGCCGCCTCCACCGTGACAAGCCCACGGCGAAGGAGGCCCGCAAGGCGGCCTTCAAGGCCCGCTCGAAGGGCTGACACACCAGGGCCACGCTCAGGTCCGCAGGTACGACGCCCCGTTGAGGTCCAGCACCGTCCCCGAGGCCCATTCGGCCTCGGGGGAGGCGAGCCAGCGGACGGCCGCGGCGACCTCCTCCGCCGTCCACCCCGATCCCGTACGGGGCGAGGGCGACGGCCAGCGACTGCCCCAGGGCGTGCACGGCCGCCTTCGTGGCGCCGTACGCCGGGTGGTCCGGCTCGCCCTTGAAGGCGCCGCGCGAGCCGATGTTGACGATCCGGCCGGGTGCTCCGGCCTCGATCATCCGCCCGGCCACGAGATGGCTGAGATACGCCGTGCCCAGCAGGTTCACGGAGACGTGCCGCTGCCAGAGCCCGACCCACTCCTCGTACGGGGTGGTGGCAGGCGGGTGCGGGAGGTTCACGGCCGCGTTGTTGACGAGCACGTCGACGCAGCCGCCGAGGGCCCCGGCCGCCTCCTCCGCGATCCGGGCAGCCTCCGCCGGGTCGGCCAGGTCGCCGGAGACCAGCGCGTGACCGGTGCCCTCCAGGGAGGCGAGGGTCTCGCGGGCCTCCTCGGCGCGCGAGCCGTAGTGCACGGCCACCCGGTCGCCGTCGGCCGCGAAGGCCCGGGCCACCGCGCGGCCCAGACCGCGCGACGCGCCGCTGACCAGAACGCGCCGGCCGCTGTGGGGCAGGTTCATGAAGGATCGCCTTTCCGTTCAACCGCCGTTTATGCGGGGGCGCGACCGTGTGCCGCGACACCGGGTGACGACAGGGAGAAGAACCGTCATGTCTCTCAACCGCAGAGAGTTCGCCAAGAAGTCCGCCGCGACCGGCGCGGGCCTCGCGCTCACCGGCGCCGTCGGCACGCTCGCCACCGCGCCGGAGGCGCTCGCCGCCGACGACCCGCAGGAGTTCGCGGCCGAGGGCCACGGCGAGGGCCACGGACACGGCCACCGGCTCGGCTACGGCGAGCTGGTCCCCGACCCGGACGGCGTCCTCGCCCTGCCCGAGGGCTTCACGTACCGCGTCATCACCCACAGCGGCGTCACCCGCCTGGAGTCCGGCGAGTTCACGCCCTCCAACCACGACGGCACCGCCACCTTCGCCGGGCGCCGCGGCACCACGTACCTGGTCAACAACCACGAGCTCAAGGGCCCCCGCGCCAACTGGGCCCACCCCGTCCCGCTCACCGAGGGCCTGGTCTACGACCCGGCCGCGGCCGGCGGCTGCACGGTCGTCGAGGTGCACCGCGACGGCACCGTCGCCGAGTGGGTCGGCATCGCCGGCACCTCCACCAACTGCGCGGGCGGCCGCACCCCCTGGGGCACCTGGCTCACCTGCGAGGAGACCGAGGACCTGGCCGGCAAGAACGGCATGACCAAGGACCACGGCTACGTCTTCGAGGTCGACCCGCACGACCAGCGCGCCAACCGCGCCCCGAAGCCCGTCAAGGCCTTCGGCCGCTACGCCCACGAGGCCGTCGTCATCGACCCCAGGCGCGGCCACGCCTACCTCACCGAGGACGCCTCGGGCCCCAACGGCCTGTTCTTCCGCTGGGTCCCGCCGCAGGGCTTCGAGCACGGCCGGGGCCGGCTCGCCACCCTCGCCGACGACGCCGGCGTCCTCCAGGCCTTCAAGTGCTTCGACTCGGCGGGCCGCTTCGTCGACGACCTCTCCCGCGCCACGAAGACGGGCACCGTCTACGGCGTGGACTGGGTCGACGTGCCCGACCGCGACGCCCGCACGACCTCCGTCCGCAAGCAGTTCGCCGCCGGTGAGGTGACCCGCGCCCGCAAGCTGGAGGGCATGTGGTGGGCCGACGGCGGCACGTACATCGTGTCCTCGTACGCCCGTGCCGAGAGCCCCGGCACCGCGCACGACGGCCAGGTCTGGTTCTACGACCCCAAGCGCCGCACCCTCACCCTCCAGGTGCTGCTCGGTGTCAACGCGGCCCCGGAGCAGGACGGCGCCTTCGACGGCCCGGACAACATCACGGTCTCCCCGTACGGCGGGCTCGTCATCGCCGAGGACGGCGAGGGCGTCCAGCACCTCTTCGGCGCGACCGAGAGCGGCCGGACCTACCCGATCGCCCGCAACGACCTGAACGACAGCGAGTTCACCGGCGTGGTCTTCTCGCCCGACGGCGACACCCTGTTCGCCAACATCCAGGAGCCCGGCATCATGCTCGCGATCACCGGCCCGTGGCGCCGCCAGCCGCGCCGCTGACCTCCCGCCCCTGGTGCCGTCCGGGGACTGACACCTAACATGTCAGCCCATGGACGCCTTACGGCCGGTGAGCCGGACCCTGCTGCGCGACCGCGCGTACGAGGCGCTGCGCGAGGCCATCGTGCGCGGCGAGCTCGCGCCCGGTTCCGTGGTCAAGGACGCCGACCTCGCCGAACGCCTCGGCCTCTCGCGCGCCCCGGTGCGCGAGGCCCTGGCGCGGCTCGGCGACGAGGGTCTCGTGGAGACCAAGCCGCAGAGCTACACCCGGGTCACCCGGCTGGTCAGCCGGGTGGTGCGGGACGCCGCCTCCGTGGTGCGGGTGATGCACGAACTCGCCGCCCGCACCGCCGTACCGCTGCTCGGCCCCGAGGGCATCCGGGCGATGCGCGAGGCCAACGCGCGCTTCGCCTCGGCCGTGCGCGCGGCGGACGTCGAGGCCGCCCTGCGCGCCGACGACGAGCTCCACGACGTCCTCGTCGGCGCGAGCGGCAACCACGCGGTGGCCGCCACGATCGCCCGCTACACGCCCCTGATCCGCCGGGTCGAGCGCCGCCTCTTCGGCGACGCCGGAACCTGCGGCTCCGCCGAGCTCCACGCGCGCCTGATCGACGCGTGCGAGGCGGGCGACACGGAGGAGGCGGTGCGGGTGACCTCGGAGATATGGCGGGCCCTCGAAGAGCTCGCCGACGAGGCGACGGACCCGCCGGACCGGCTCTAGGCGTCCAGGACCCGACCGAGACCACCCCCCAGGGAGCCCGTATGCCGACGATCGACGACTTCGAGCGCTATCCGCTGCTCTTCGGGCCCTCGCCCGTGCACCCCCTCCAGCGGCTCACCGGACACCTCGGCGGCGCCACCCTGTGGGCCAAGCGGGAGGACTGCAACTCCGGTATCGCGTACGGCGGGAACAAGACCCGCAAGCTGGAGTACCTGGTCGCCGACGCCCTCGCCCAGGGCTGCGACACCCTCGTCTCCATCGGCGGCGTGCAGTCCAACCACACCCGCCAGGTCGCGGCCGTCGCCGCGCACGCCGGGCTGCGCTGCGTGCTGGTGCAGGAGAGCTGGGTCGAGTGGCCCGACTCCGTCTACGACAAGGTCGGCAACATCCTGGTCAGCCGGCTCGCAGGCGCCGATGTGCGGCTGGTGCGGGCCGAGTTCGGCATCGGCTTCAAGGAGAGCTGGGAGCGGGCGCTGAGCGAGGTGGTGGAGGCCGGCGGCAAGCCGTACGCCATTCCGGCGGGCGCCTCGGACCACCGGCTCGGCGGTCTCGGCTTCGCCCGCTGGGCGTACGAGGTGGCCGAGCAGGAGCGCGAGCTCGGCGTCTTCTTCGACACCGTGGTGGTCTGCTCGGTGACCGGTTCCACCCAGGCCGGCATGGTCGCGGGCTTCGCCGCGCTCGCCGAGGAGGGCGGGCGGGCCCGCCGGGTGATCGGTATCGACGCCTCCGCGAAGCCGGAGCCCACCCATGAGCAGATCACCCGGATTGCCCGGGACACGGCCGCGCTGATCGGCGTCGAGCGCCCGCTGACGGCCGCCGACGTCGAGCTGGACGCCCGCTACCACGCGGGGGTGTACGGCATCCCGGACGAGGCCACGCTGGACGCGATGCGGCTCGCCGCCCGGACCGAGGGCATGGTCACCGACCCCGTCTACGAGGGGAAGTCGATGGCCGGTCTGGTCGACCTGGTGGACCGGGGCGAGATCGAGCGGGACTCGACCGTGCTCTACGTCCACCTGGGCGGCCAGCCGGCCCTCAACGCGTACAGCGCGCTGTTCTAGCCGAAGAGGGCTCGGACGGCTCGGACGGCCCAGGCCGGCTAGAGGGCCTGGGCGGCGGGCTTCACCATGCCCCGGACGGTCCGCGACTTCACGAAGTCGCCCATCGCGGTCATCTCCCACTCGCCGGTGAACTGCTTGATCAGCTTGGCCATCATCACGCCGGTCTGCGGCTCGGCCGTGGTCAGGTCGAAGCGGACCAGCTCCTCGCCGGTGGCGGCGTCCATGAGCCGGCAGTACGCCTTGGCGACCTCGGTGAACTTCTGGCCGGAGAAGGAGTTGACGGTGAAGACCAGACCGGTCGCGTCGGCGGGCAGCCGGCCCAGGTCGACCACGATGACCTCGTCGTCGCCCGCGCCCTCGCCGGTCAGGTTGTCGCCGGAGTGCTTGACCGCGCCGTTGAGGATGGACAGCTTGCCGAAGTAGCAGCTGTCCAGGTGGTTGCGCTGGGGGCCGTACGCGATGACCGAGGCGTCGAGGTCGATGTCCTTGCCCCGGTAGGCGGGCTCCCAGCCGAGACCCATCTTGACCTGGGAGAGCAGCGGGCGGCCGCCCTTGACCAGGGACACCGTCTGGTTCTTCTGGAGGCTGACCCGGCCCTTGTCCAGGTTGATCTTCCCGGCGCCGAGGGGGGCGGCGGCGGGGGCCGCGGGCGGCGCGGCCGGGGCCGGGGCCTGGGCCGGGGGAGCGGCGACGGGCGCGGGGGCCTGGGCCGGGGCGGGGGGCGCGGCGGGGGCCGGCTCCTCCACGCTGACGCCGAAGTCGGTCGCGATCCCGGCGAGCCCGTTCGCGTACCCCTGACCCACCGCGCGCGCCTTCCAGGCGCCGTTGCGCAGATAGATCTCCATCACCACGAGGGCCGTCTCCGTGCCCAGACTCGGCGGAGTGAAGGTGGCGAGGACGCTGCCGTCGTCGGCGTTGCGCACGGTCGCCGTGGGCTCGATGCCCTGGAAGGTCTGGCCGGCGGCGTCGGGGCTCGCGGTCACGACGATCTTCTCGACACCGGCCGGGACGGCGCCGGTGTCCACCACGATCGCGTCCGGGGCGCTGCCGCCGCCGGAGCGGTAGCTGACGCCGGGCCCGGCGGGCTGGTTGTAGAAGATGAAGTCGTCGTCGGAGCGGACCTTGCCGTCGGCGCCGAGCAGCAGGCCCGACACGTCGAGCCGCACGGGCGCGGCGACGTCCACCGCCACGCGCGCGGCGGTGAGAGGGATGTTCGAGCCGGGGGTCATTGCGGTCATGCCGGGGGTAACGAACGAGCCGCTTTTGCCGTTCCCTTACCTTCGCCCGGTTGGACCACCCCGGCCGCATCCGTCATACGAATACTCTTACGAACCGTGGGTGGGAGCTCTTTTCAGACGCGGGACGTGGACGAGGCGCGCGAGGAGATCGGCGCGCGCTACTACGCCAACTTCATGGACGTCATCGAGGCGCGGGAACGTCCCTTCGCGGCGCGCTTCGACACCGTCGGGCTCGGGCCGCTGATGATCGGCGACCTGACCTGCGGCGCGGACGTCCGCATGCGCTTCGGTGAGCTGGGGGCCTTCCACCTGAACGCCCCGATGAGCGGCACCATGGAGGTGCGCCAGGGCGGCGGCGGGCCCGCGCTGGTGGCGACGAGCCGGGAGGCGATGCTGCTCGACCCGGCGGGCGACACCGTCCTCGACCGGTGGAGCGGGGACTGCCGCGCCCTCTCGGTCAAGATCGACGCGACCGCGCTGTACGAGCGCCTTGAGCAGCTGCTCGGGCGTCCGCCGCGCGGCCGGCTCACCTTCGGCGCCGGGCTCGACATCACGAGCGGTCCCGGCCTCAGCTGGGTGACCTTCGCCCGGCAGGTCGCCGCCGGGGCGCTCGCGGGCGACGGCCTCGCCACCCACGAGCTGGTGTCCAGGCCGCTCCAGGAGGCGCTGCTCAACGGGCTGCTGCTGGCCGCCGAGCACCCCTGGCGGGAGGAGCTGGCCCACCCGGGCGGGCCCGCCAGGCCGGGGCCGGTCAAGCGTGTGATGGACGCGGTACGGGCCCGCCCCGAGCACCCCTTCACCAGCACCGAACTGGCCGCCCTCGCGCGCGTGAGCGTGCGCCGGCTCCAGGAGTCGTTCCGGGAGTACGTGGGGATGTCCCCGATGGCGTACGTCCGCGAGGTGCGCCTGGAGCGGGTCCACGAGGAGCTGCGGGCGGGCGCCCCGGACGGCCTGAGCGTGACCGAGGTGGCCTGGCGCTGGGGCTTCGCCCACCCGGGCCGGTTCGCGGCGCGGTACCGGGAGCGGTTCGGGGAGTCGCCTTCGGCGACGTTGCGGCGGTGACGTTGTGGCGGTGACGGGGGCGTGCCGGTGTGGCGGGGTGTGCGGGTGCGGCGCGTGGGCGTGGCGCGCGAGGGTGGCGCTTGGGTGCGGTGCGCGAGGGTGGCGTGAATAGATCGCGCTTTCTGGACGGTTGCCGCGTTCGGCGGCTCGCGACGATCTTGGGCGGGTCATATCGTCGGGTTGTCCGCGTGCGCCAGCCGCCCGCGTCGACCCGGGCCTGGCCGGCTCCCCCGCTTTTGTCCGGCCGGGCCCGTTCCCCTTTCCCGCCGCGTTTCAGGGCGTCCAGCGCGGCGGGTCCACGCAGAAGTGCCCGCCCAGGTACACGTCGTCGGCGCTGCCCGGGGCCGGAAGCCCCCGCTCCGCGATGATCCGGTCCGCGAAGACCTCGGAGTCGTCCTTCGGCTCGTAACCGAGCGCCCGTGCCGACGCGAGGTCCCACCACTCCCGGGTGTTGGCGGAGGAGCCGTACACCACGGTGTGCCCGACCTCCGGCGCGGTGAGCGCCGCGTGGAGGAGCCGGGCGCAGTCGGCGGGGCTCAGCCACGTCGAGAGCATCCGCACCGAGACCGGCTCGGGGCAGCAGGAGCCGATCCGCACCGAGACGGTCTCCACCCCGTACCGGTCCCAGTAGTACTGGGCCAGGTCCTCGCCGAAGGCCTTGGAGAGCCCGTAGAAGGTGTCGGGCCGGTGCGGGGTGTCGACGGGGACCGGCGGTTCGCCCAGGCGCGGGCGGTGCGTGAACCCGACCGCGTGATTGCTGGAGGCGAAGACGACCCGAGGGACGCCTTCCTCGCGCACGGCCTCGTAGAGGCGCTGGAGCCCGGTGACGTTGGCGGCCACGAGCTCGTCGAACCCGGCCTCCAGGGAGATCCCGGCGAGGTGGACGACGGCGTCCACCCCGCGCACGGCCTCGCGCAGCGCAGCCCGGTCGGCGAGGTCGGCGACGACCGCGTCCGGCACCCCGGGGACGGGCCGGACGTCGAGCGGCCGCAGCGCGTACCCGTACGCGGGCAGCAGCTCCCGCATCAGGCTGCCGACACCACCGGCGGCGCCGGTGAGCAGAACGGTGCGGGGAGCGGGGGTCATGGGCCGGTCTCCGTTCACGGTCCGGACGCACGGTCGGGCAAGGCCCGCCACGCTAGGCAGTACCAGGCCAAGCCGTCAAGGACCCGGCACCCGCCGAACTCCGGCCGTACCGGGCGGGGTTGGCGCCGGGAGGGGGTCCGGTCGCCGTCCGGAGCGCTCTGGGAGCGTCCGGAAGCGGCGCCGCCCGCCGGGCGTGCCCTGGCGGGACGCTTCGGGTGTGCCCTTGCGGCACTCGGCCCGGCTCAGCCGACGAGGCTTCCCCGCCCACCCCGCGCGACGGCCTTCCGCGCCCCCGGCGCCACCGCCAGTGCTGTCGCGCCCGCGAGGCCCGCCAGTCCCACCACCGGCAGCAGCACCCGTACGTCCAGGACCGCGACCAGGCCCGCGCCCGCCGCCAGGGCCAGCGCGTTCGGGACGAAGAGCAGGGTGTTCGCCGTGCCGGCGGCGCGGCCTACGGCCTCGGCCGGGGCGCCTCGTTGGACTGCCGTCATCGCGGCGATCAGCACCCAGGGGAGGCCGACCCCGATCAACGCGCTCGCCGTCAGCGCCACGGCGTCGTACGGCAGGGCCCGGGCGGCGGAGCCCGTGGCGAACAGGGCGAGTCCGGTCGCCGCGAGGGGCCGTTCCGGTATCCGGCGCAGCAGCGGTCCCGCCGCGAGGCCGGCCGCCACCGAGCCCGCGCCCTGTGCGGCGTACAGCACACCGGCGTACGCGGGGGCGTGGCCGAGGCCCCGGTCCACCACGGCGTAGACGGCGGCGCCGTTGAGCCCGGCGAGGAACATGGTGAAGCCGCCCGCCACCACCAGGGCCCGCAGCCCCGGCGAGCCCCACACCAGCCGGAGCCCGTCCGCGATCCGGCCCCGCTCGGAGGCCGCCGCCGGGATCCGCGCCTCCCGCACCCGCAGCAGCGCGAACACGCCCGCCGCCAGCGCGAACGTCGCCGCGTCGAGCAGCGCGACAGGCCCGCCGCCGTACCGCGCGAAGAGCCCGGCGGCGACCAGCGGGGCGACCAGCTTCATGGCCTCGTTCACGGTCATCCGCAGCCCGTTGAAGGAGCCGAGCCGCTCCGGGTCGAGCGCGCTCGCGGCCAGCGCCGCCTCCGCCGCCTCGTGGACCGCGCCCTGCGTCCCGTACACGAGGAGCACGGTGAACAGCAGCCAGACCCTGTCCGCCCGGTCCACCCACAGCAGCAGCGGCAGCAGGGCCGCCATGGTCAGGTTCACCGCGACGAGCAGCGGGCGCCGGGGGACCCGGTCGACGAGCCCGCCGAGCAGCGGGCCGAACAGCGCGGGCGCCCAGAGGGCGAACGCGGTGAGCGCCGCGAGGGAGTCGGAGCCGGTCAGGGACTTCACCCAGATCCCGGAGACCAGCCACATCGCGGTGGTGCCGAACCCGGAGACGAGGACGGCGCAGAGGTAGAGAGGTAGACGCATTCCCGCAGGCTGACGTCTGAGGAGGCCTCGCCGGATCCGGCAGATGCCCTAACTGCCGGCGCCCGCCGGGGTCGGCCGCGTCGCCGCGGACCGCTTCTCCCACCGCAGCGCCACCCCCGTGGCCAGCGCCCCCAGGCCCTCCCAGAGGCCCACGCCCAGGAAACCGGCCGGGGCGCGGTCGGTGACGACGGCGAGGGTGAAGACCGTGCAGGTGAGGAGGCGGAAGGGGACCGTCCAGCGGAAGAAGGCCTTCCAGTCGGCCAGGGCCGCCAGCACGTAGTAGACGCCCATGTTCAGGGCGGCCATGGACGAGGCCGTGAGGAAGAGAAGGGTGTGGTCCGCGTCCGCCCGGTCCGCGCCGGGTATGGGGGTCAGCCCCATGAGACGGATCGTGGTGTCGGGGGACACGAGACCCACCACCCCCAGGGAGGCGGCGAGGGTGCCGAAGACGGCCATGGTCCAGCCGGACGGGGAACGGGGCAGGCGTGCGGTCGAGAGCATGCGCCCTGCATATCGTGGAGCGGGGGCGGTCGTTCCACCGGCCCCCGCTTCCACGGCACTTCGGGCGTTACGTCACTTCAGCGCGGCCTTCATCATCTTCTGCGCCACCGGCGCCGCCAGGCCGTTGCCGCTGACCTCCGAGCGCGCCGCGCCCGAGTCCTCGATCAGCACCGCCACCGCGACCTCCTTGCCGGTGGCCGGGTCCTTCGCGTAGGAGGTGAACCAGGCGTACGGCGTCTTGCTGTTGTTCTCGCCGTGCTGGGCCGTGCCCGTCTTGCCGCCGACCTCCATGCCGTCGATCGCCGCGTTGCTGCCGGTGCCCTTGTCGACCACCGTCTGCATCGCGCTGCGCAGCTGCTTCGCCGTCTCCGAGGAGACGATCCGCTTGGTGTCCCCGTCCTCGTAGGACTTCAGGGCGTTCCCGTCGGCGTCGACGACCTGGGAGACCATGTGCGGACTCGCCATCAGACCGTCGTTGGCGATGGCCGCCGACACCATGGCCATCTGGAGCGGCGTGGCCGTCACGTCGAACTGGCCGATGCCGGTCAGCGCCGTCTGCGCCTTGTCCATCCCGGACGGGTAGACACTGGCGTACGCGCGGACGGGCACGTCCAGCTCCTTGTCGTTGAAGCCGAACTTCTCCGCCATCGCCTTGACCTTGTCCTGGCCCAGGTCGACCGCCATCTTCGCGAAGACGTTGTTGCAGGAGTACTGCAGCGCGGTGCGGATGGTCGCGTTCTCGCAGGGCGCCGACGGGTTCTCGTTCTCCAGATAGCGGGTCGAGCCGGGCAGCTTGTACGGGTTGGGGCTGCGCGTCGGCGTGTCCACCGAGCCGTACAGACCGTCCTCCAGGCCCGCCGCCGCGACGACCAGCTTGAACGTCGAGCCCGGCGGCAGCGGCTGCCGCAGCGCCCGGTTGACCAGCGGCTTGTCCTCGTCCTCGGTCAGCTGCTTCCAGACGTCGCCGTCGGTGAGCCCCGCGATCTTCGAGGGGTCGTACGAGGGCGTCGAGACCATGCCGAGGATGCGGCCCGTCTTCGGGTCGATGGCGACGGCGGCGCCCTTCTTGTTCCCGAGCGCCTCGTAGCCGGCCTTCTGCACGGCGGGGTCGATCGTCGTCAGGACGGAGCCCGGATCCGTCTGCTTGCGGGTGACGGCGTCCACCGGGTTCTTCAGCCGGGTGTCGGTGCCGTCCAGGACATCGGAGTAGATCCCCTCCAGCTGGGTCGCGCCGTACGCCTGCGAGCTGTACCCGGTGACCGCCGCGTAGAGCTTCCCGTCGGTGTAGTCACGCTTGTACGCGAGGTCGCCGCCCTTCGTCTCCTTCGAACCGGTGACCGGCGAACCGGCCACGATGATGTTCCCGAGCGGCTGCGCGTACTGCGCGATGGTGTTCCGCCGGTTGCTCTTGTCGTCCGCGAGGGCCTTGCCTTCGTACGCCTGCACCCAGGTGGCCCGGCCCAGCAGGGCGAGCACCAGGAGCAGCGAGAAGACCGAGGCGCGCCTGATCGTCTTGTTCATCCCGCTAGAGGGGACGAACGGAACAGGCGCAGCCGTTCCGGATGTGTCCCTTTTCTCAGCTTTCTCAGTTTTCTCAGGGAATGTTCATCCCGGCGCCGCGAGCGCCCGGCGGGTGGAGCGGGACCGGCCGGCACCCCCGTGTCCGGCCGGCCCCGCGGCTCATCCCGGGGTGATGAACCCCGACTCGTACGCGGCGATCACCGCCTGCGTACGGTCCCTCGCGCCGGTCTTCGCGAGGACCGCGGCCACATGGGTCTTCACCGTCGCCGGGCCCACGCCCATCCCGTCGGCGATCTCCGCGTTGGTCAGCCCCTTCGCCATCCGGCGCAGCACCTCCGCCTCCCGCTCGGTCAGCCGGGCCGCCCACGGCGGGGCGACCGGGGGATGGCGGCGGGCGTGCTCGGCGGCGAGCCCTCGGACGGCCGCCGGGTAGAGCAGCGAGTCGCTGCGGGCCACCAGGCGCACCGCGCTCACCAGCTCCTCCGGCGAGGCCCGCTTGAGCAGGAACCCGGCCGCGCCGACCCGCAGCGCGTCGTACACGTAGGCGTCGTTCTCGAAGGTGGTCACCACCACGATCCGGGGCGCGTCCGGCAGCGTGGCGAGGATCTGGCGGGTCGCCTGGATGCCGTCGATCTCGGGCATCCGCACATCCATCAGGACCACGTCGGGCCGCAGCTCCCGCACCACGGAGACCGCCTCGGCCCCGGTGGCGGCCTCCCCGACGACCTTCAGCCCGGGCTCCGCGTCCAGAATCACCCGCAGCGCCGTCCGCACCATCCGCTCGTCGTCGGCGAGGACGATCCGGATGGTGCCGTCCGCTGGGCCGCCCGCCGGGTCGCTCGCAAGGCCGCCCGCCGGGCCGTCCGCCAGGTCGCCCGCCGGGCCGTCCGCCAGGTCGCCCGTACTGCCGTCCGAAGAGCCGCCGCCCATGGGACCGTCCGCAGTCCCGTCCGTCACGCCGCCCATCAGCCCCGTCCTCCCGCAGTCCCCGTCGCCCCCGCGGTCCCCGCGGGTCCCGCCGCCCCCACCGGCAGCCGGGCCGCCAGCAGCCAGTTGCCGTCCGTCGGGCCGGCCTGGGCGGTGCCGCCCAGGAGGCGGGCGCGTTCCGTGATGCCGCGCAGGCCGCGGCCGCCGTCCGGGCGGGCCACCGGTGGGGTGCCGGGCAGCGGATTCTCCATCGTGATCTCCAGTTCGTCCCCGGACAGCGCGATCCGCGCCGTCACCTTCTCGCCCCGCGCGTGCCGCACCGCGTTGGTCAGCCCCTCCTGCACGATCCGGTACGCCTCGCGCGACACCGCCTCCGGCAGCTCCGCGAGCCGCCCGCTCACCGTCAGCGTCACGCCCGGCCCGGCGCCCTTCACCAGCGCGTCCAGCGCGTCCAGGCCGGGCGCGGCGAAGTCGCCGTCGTCCTCGCCGCTGCGCAGCAGGCCCAGGACCGCGTCGAGCTCGCCGACCGTGCGCCGGGTGGTCTCCTCGATCGCGGTGAGCGCCTCCCGTACGAACGCGAGGTCCGCGGTGTCCGTCTCCAGGACCCGGCGGGCCGCGCCCGCCTGGAGGGTGACCGCGCTCAGGGCGTGGCCCACCGAGTCGTGCAGCTCGCGGGCGAGCCGGTTGCGTACGGCCAGTTCGGCGGCGCGCCGCTCCGCCGCCGCGAGCCGGTCCGCCGGGCTCGGCCCGAGCAGCCGGGGCGCCGCGCGGGCGAGCAGCGCGCCCGTCGCGGCGGCGACGCCCGCGAGGGCGAGCAGCAGCAGGAGCCCGAGCGGGAGCCCGGCCCAGGCGAGCCAGGGCCGGTCCAGGTGCCAGAAGCGGCCGAGCTCCGAGGCGCGCAGCTCCGGGGAGAACGGCAGCGCGCTCACCGCGAGCGCGAACGGCGGCAGCGCCAGCGTGGCCCCGGCGAGCAGGGCGCCGGTCCCGAGGTGGAGGGTGAACCATCCGGCGGTCCGCGCCCGGGCACCCCGCCCCCGGGCGGGCCCGTCGGCGAACCGGCCGGGCGTCACCCCGCACAGCGCCCGCGCCGCCGCCACCGACATCGGCCGGGCGAGCGGGAAGAGGGCGGTCAGGGCGGCGATCGGCAGCCCGACGGCGTAGGCCGCGAGCTGGAGGCCGAGACTGCCCCCGAGGACGTTCCCGTCCCGGGAGAACGGCCCGACGGCCACCGTCCCGACCAGCCAGTACGGCATGAACAGCGCGCCGCCGAGGATCAGATGCAGCCAGCGCCGCCGGGCCCGCTGCCCGAGGAGGACGCCCCAGAGCCGGGTCACGCCGTCGCGCTCCGGCGGCCGAGGACGACCGCGAGGCAGCCCGCCAGCAGGAATCCGGTGATCATTTCGCCAGCGTAGGCGGTGATCATCAGGCCCGTCGGGCCTTTACCGGCATCGCCCTGGGGCATGGCCATGACCAGCGTCATGTACGCGCCCCAGCACCCGGCCGCCCCCGAGGCCAGCCAGGACACGCCCATCGCGGTGCGCGTCCGCAGCCCGGCGGGACGGCGCAGGACGAGCAGCAGGGTCGCGACGGCGGCGACGACGAGGAGGAGCGCCCGTACGGCGTCCACGACCGCCCGGTCGGCGTCGTACTGCGCGGCGAGGTCCGGCGAGAGGCCGCTGGTCAGGCCGGAGGCCCACAGGACGCAGAGGGTGGCGGGCACGAGGGCGAGCAGGGCCCCGGCCACGGCGACGGCCCGTACGACGGGGCCGCCGGTGGCGGCGGGCAGCTCCCCGAGCCGCCCGCGCCAGACCCGGCCCCAGCGCTCGCGGGCGTACAGGGCGAAGAGGGTGCCGAGGCTCAGGCCCTGGACGATGAAACCGCCGTAGACGACGGGGAAGACCCAGGAGTCGAGGAAGGGCTCGCGGGGCGGGCCCGAGGAGCCGTCGCCGGAGCCGCCGAGCAGGGAGACGACGAGCTGGGCCGGATACGCGATCATGATCGGGCCGATCAGGCCGGTCGCCGCCCACATCGGGAAGGCCAGCGTCCAGGCCCGCACCCGCAGCCCCCACGGGCGGGTGAGCAGCAGCGCGAGGAGCACCACGACGGCGTCGGCGAGGACGGAGACCCCGTTGGCGACCGCCATCATCGTCGGGTGGTCGAGCAGCACGCTCCCGTCCGGGATCCCGACCCGGCCGCCGGCCACCCAGACGGCCTTGAGCGTGATGTACGGGAGACAGGCGACGATCGCGAGGGCGCGCAGCACCGGCCGGAGGGGGCCGGCCGGCACGGTGGCGGCGGGCGCGGGGGCCGGGGCGGCGGGAGCGGGGAGCATCGGTGCGGTCATGTCCCCACCGTCCCGCCAGGACCCGCCCCGGCACCTCCTGCCCGATGGTGAACCGCCTCCGCCGTACGGGGGAGACGGCCTGCCCCCCCGGGGACCGGAAGGCGTGGGGGTCGGAGGCCGGGGACCCCGGAGGTCCGGGGCCGGAGGCCGGGGGACCCAGGGGGCCTCAGAGCCGACGGGTCGCCAGCGCCAGCCGGTCGCGAGCGTCGAACAGCGCCTCCCTGACCAGCTGTTCGTGCCCCTGCGTCAGCCGCGCCACCGGCACCGAGCAGCTCACGGCGTCCCGGGCCGGGGTCCGGTAGGGGAGCGCGATGCCGAAGCAGCGCAGCCCCAGGGTGTTCTCCTCGCGGTCCACCGCGTAGCCCCGCTCGCGGATCGCGCGCAGCTCCTCGATGAGCTCCTCGCGGTCGGTGAGGGTGTGCTCGGTGAGCGCGGGCAGCGTCCCGGGGAGCAGCCGGCGCACCTGCTCGTCGGTGTGGGTGGCGAGCAACGCCTTGCCGAGCGCGGTCGCGTGGGCCGGCAGCCGGCGTCCGACGCGGGTGAACGGGCGCAGGTGGTGCGGGGACCTGCGGGTCGCCAGACAGACCACGTCCGTGCCGTCGAGGCGGGCCAGCTGGATGGTCTCGGTGGTGTCGTCGGACAGCCGGTCGAGGGTGGGCCGGGCGGTGGCCACCACCTCGTCGCCGTCGATGTACGCGGTGCCGACGAGCAGCGCCCGTACGCCGATGCCGTACCGGGTGCCGGTCGCGTCGGTCTCCACCCAGCCGAGCTCGACGAGGGTGCGCAGCAGCATGTACAGGCTGGACTTGGGGTAGCCGACGGCCTCCTGGACGGCGGCGAGCGCGTGCAGGCCGGGCCGCCCGGCGAAGTACTCCAGCAACTCCACGGTCCGCACAGCGGACTTGACCGGGGCCCCGCCCGTGTCGCTCGTCGGCATCGCGCCCGCCCCTCGCCCCTCGTACCGAAGCCACTTGTGGAGACGGCCGGGCCGTCAATAGAGTCCCTGCGGGATTCACCTATCAGGACAGTGTTCAGAATAGCGAACGAGGTGCGTGGCGGTGGCGGCAGAAGCAGTGTGGAGCGTGGACCCTCGGACGGGGAAGCCGCGCGAACAGGTCGCCGTCGAGGCCACGGCCGAGGAGGTCGACCGGGCCGTGCGCTCGGCGCGCGGCACCCTCGACGCGCTCGCCGACCGCACCGCCCGCGCCGCGCTGCTGCGCACCGCGGCCGACCTCCTCGACGAGGCCCGTGACCACGTCATCGAGGCCGCCGACGCGGAGACCGCCCTCGGGCCGGTCCGGCTCACCGGTGAACTCGCCCGCACCACCGCCCAGTTGCGTTCCTTCGCCGACATCGTCGACGCGGCCGCCTTCCTCGACGTACGGATCTCCCGGCCCGACCCGGCCACCACCCCGCCCACGCCCGACCTGCGGCGCATGAAGGTCCCGCTCGGCGTCGTCGCCGTCTACGCGGCGAGCAACTTCCCGCTCGCCTTCTCCGTCCCCGGCGGCGACACCGCCAGCGCCCTCGCGGCCGGCTGCCCCGTCGTGGTCAAGGCCCACCCCGGCCACCCGGCCACCTCCGAGCTCTGCGCCTCCCTGCTGCGCCGGGCCGCCGTCAAGGCCGGGCTCCCGGCGGACGTGGTCTCGCTCGTGCACGGCTTCGACGCGGGCGTGGAGCTGATCCGCCATCCGCTGGTCGCCGCCGCCGGATTCACCGGTTCGGTACGCGGCGGGCGGGCGCTCTTCGACGCCGCCGCCGCCCGCCCCGTACCCATCCCGTTCCACGGCGAACTCGGCTCGCTCAACCCGGTGGTGATCACCCCGGCCGCCGCCGAGGAGCGGGCCGAGGAGATCGGCGCCGGGCTCGCCGGCTCCATGACCCTGGGCGAGGGCCAGTTCTGCACCAAGCCCGGCTTCGTCCTGGCGCCCCGGGGCGAGGCGGGCGACCGGATCGTCGCCGCCCTCACCGCCGCCGTCAGCGAGACCGAGCCCGGCGTGATGCTCGACCACCGGATGCGCGGCGCCTTCGTCGACGGGGTGCGCGAGCGGGCCGCGCTGCCCGGTGTGACCGCGCCCGTCACCCCGGGCGCGGGCGGGGAGCACACGGTCAGCGCCGGGGTGCTCACCGTCGACGCGGGCCTGATGCCCGAGGGCGGCCACGAGCCGCTCCTGGAGGAGTGCTTCGGGCCCGTCACCGTCGTCGCCCGCTACACCGACCGCGAGCAGATCAGCGCCGTCCTCGGCCTGCTGCCCGGCAACCTCACGGCCACCCTGCACATCGCCGACGACGACCCCGGCGCCGCCTCGCTGCTCGCCGAACTCACCCCGCTGGCAGGCAGGATCCTCGTCAACGGCTGGCCGACCGGCGTCGCCGTCGCCGCCGCCCAGCACCACGGCGGCCCCTACCCGGCGACCACCTCCACCGGCACCTCCGTCGGCGGCACGGCGATCGAGCGCTGGCTGCGCCCGGTCACCTACCAGTCGACCCCCGGCCACCTGCTCCCGCCGGAGCTGCGCGACGACAACCCGCTGGGCGTGCCCCGGAGCTGACCGTCAGTCCACCACCCGCACCACGATCTTCCCGGTGTGGGTGGTGGACTCCATCAGGCGGTGCGCCTCCGGGAGCGCCGCCAGGCCCTCGAAGGTCTCGGCGATCACCGGCGCCAGCGAGCCGTCGCGCAGCCCGGAGCCGATGAAACCGGCCATCCGGGCCCGCCCCTCGGCCGTCCGTACCACCGCGCCGTTGGCGTAACCCCGCACGGTCAGCGGCCAGTTCATCGGCATCTCGGCCGGCCGGTGGTCCAGCCAGCCGTACAGCACCGCCGTGCCGCCCGGCTCCAGCGCGTTGCCCAGCTCGGCGAAGCCGGGGCCGCCGATCGCGTCGAACGCGACCCGCGCACCGCGCCCGCCGGTGCGCCGCCTCACCTCCGCGACCAGGTCCTGGGAGTCGGTGGCGATCACCTCCGCCGCGCCCAGGCCGAGCAGCCGCCGCCGCTTCGCCTCGCCCCGGGTCGTGGCGATCGGCACCGCCCCGATCCGCAGCGCCGTCTGGATCGCGGCCGTGCCGACCCCGCTGGACGCGCCGGTGATCAGCACCTCGTCCCCGGGGCGCAGCCCGCCCGCCTCCACCATGCCGCCGTACGCGGTCGAGTACGCCAGCCAGGCCGCCGCGGCGGTCACCGCGTCCACCCCCGTGGGGCGCGGCACCACGTACTCCTCCGCCAGCACCACCCGCTCCGCGTACACCCCGTGCACGCCGAAGTCGAAGTTGGCCGCCGCCATCACCTCGTCGCCCGGCGCGTACGCCGTGACGCCCTCGCCGACCTCCTCGACCACCCCGGCCGCCTCGTAGCCGAGCCGCGAGCCGGGCAAGGTGGGCTGGTAGTAGTACGTTCCCGAACGGAACAGCGCCTCGGCCCGGTTGAGCCCGATCGCCTCCACCCGCACCCGCAGCTCGCCCGGCCCGGGCGCCCGCAGCGGCACCTCCTCGACGGTCAGCACCTCGGGGCCGCCGAGCTCGTGGAACAGAACCGCCCTCGTCGTCATGTCGTTTCCCATGTCCCCGACGCTAAGAGGGGGCGACGAGACGATCCATGTCTCCCCAACTCCCTTCCATGTCCGATCGTCTCGCCCGGCGGACGAGAGGTACGGTGCGGGGCATGGACGTACTGAGCGATGCCATCGCCGCCATGCGCACCGGCCGGCCGCACTCCTCCCGTACCGTCAGATTCGCGCCCTGGGGTTTCCGTTTTCCCGCCTCCAGAGGCGCCGGATTCCATGTCGTGCTCCAGGGCACCGCCTGGCTGCTGCCCCGGGACGGCGCGCCGCCCGTCCGGCTCTGCCCCGGCGACGTCGTCCTGCTCCCGCACGGTGTCGGACACGGCCTCGCCGACGACCCCGGCACCCCGCTCGTCGACGCCGTCCCCGCCCCCGACGGCTCCTGGCCCACCCTCCCCGACCGGGGCCCCGTGGGCGCCGGGGAGACCCTGCTGCTGTGCGGGTCCTACCAGCTCAGCCGGGCCCGCGCCCACCCGCTGCTCAGCGAGCTGCCCCCGTACGTCCACATCCCGGCCCGGGTCGGCGCCCACCCCCGGCTGCGCGCCGCCGTCGACCTGCTCGGCGCCGAACTCGCCGAACCCCAGCCGGGCGCCGACACCATCGTCCCCGCCCTCCTCGACACCCTGCTGCTCTACCTGCTGCGCACCTGGTGGCTGGCCGAGCGCGCCGACCGCTCCACCGGCTGGTCCGCCGCGCTGAGCGACCCGGCCGTCGCCGGTGCCCTGCGTGCCCTCCACGACGATCCGGCCCGCCCCTGGACGGTCGAGGAACTCGGCGCCCTCGGCGGCCTGTCGAGAGCCGCGTTCGCCCGCCGCTTCACCACCCTGGTGGGCCGGCCCCCGCTCGCGTACCTCACCTGGTGGCGCATGACGACCGCCGGACGGCTGCTGCGCACCGACGACCTGCCACTGCGGGCCGTGGCCCAACGCTCGGGATACTCCTCGGAGTTCGCCTTCGCCAAGGCCTTCAAGCGGGAGTACGGGGTGGCACCCGGGCAGTACCGCAGGGCCGCCTAGGCGAGCGGCCCGGGCGTCGGGCACGGGCCCGACCGCTGCCGCGCGGGACCGGGCCGACCCCGAGTGCCTACCGGGCGTCCTTCGGCCGGGTCGGCGCGCCCGCAACCGCGCCCGCCGCCTCCGCGTCCTGAGAGTGCGTGACCGGAACCCCCCTTCGTATCGACCGCGCGGCCCCCGCCGACCTCGACGCGGTCGCCGCCCTCCACGCCGAGGCCCGCGCGACCTACTGCCGCGGCCACCTCCCCGACGCCGCCTTCGAGGGGCCCGAGGAGCTGGACCGCTCCCGGACCGGCTGGGGCGCGGCGATCGACGCAGGCCGGGTGCTCGCCGCCCGTGACGCGACGACCGGGGAGCTCCTCGGCATCGCCGCGTACGGGGAGCGCGACGGCGTCATGCACCTCAGCCAGCTCCACGTCGCCCCGGTCCGCTGGCGCGGCGGCGTTGGCACCGCCCTGCACGCCGCCTGCGCCGAGGCCTGGCGCGCCGCCGGGGTGCGCCGGGCCCGCCTGGAGGTGTACGAGCGGAACACCCGCGCCCAGGCCTTCTACGCCGCTCGCGGCTGGCTCCCGGACCCGGACGGTCCGCGCTCCGGGGACCACCTGGTGCTCCGGCTCACACTCGCGCCCGGGCCCACGGCGGAATGAATCCGGCGGGTCGGGACGTTCCGCTCCTTGGACACCCCGACCCCCGCCCCCGTCTGGAGAGAACCCCACCATGCGCGTCGAGATCTGGAGCGACATCGCCTGCCCCTGGTGCTACATAGGCAAGGCCCGCTTCGAGAAGGGGCTCGCGGCCTTCGCCCACCGGGACGACATCGAGGTCGTGCACCGCTCCTTCGAGCTCGACCCGGACCGGGCCAAGGGCGACACCGCGCCCGTCCTGGAGATGCTGGCCACGAAGTACGGCCGCACCCTCGACGAGGCCCGCGCCATGGAGGCCCACGTCGCCTCCAACGCCCACTCCGAGGGCCTGGGCTACCGGACCGAGGGCCGCGACCACGGCAACACCTTCGACATCCACCGCCTGCTGCACCTGGCGAAGGAGCGCGGCCGCCAGAGCGAGCTGCTCGACCTCGCCTACCGGGCCAACTTCGCCGAGGAGCGCTCGGTCTTCGACGCCGACACCCTGGTCGCCCTCGGCGTCGAGGCCGGTCTCGACGAGGCCGAGGTCCGCGCGGTGCTCGCCGACGCGACCGCGTACGCCGACGCCGTACGGGCGGACGAGCGCGAGGCCGCCGAGCTCGGCGCCAACGGCGTGCCGTTCTTCGTCCTCGACCGGAAGTACGGGGTCTCCGGCGGGCAGCCCGCCGAGGTCTTCACCCAGGCTCTGGAGCAGGCCTGGCAGGGCCGCGCCCTCCAGCCCGTCGTCGGCGACACCGCCGCCGACGCCTGCGACATCGACGGCGGCAACTGCTGAGCGTCCGCAAGGCGCCGACCGGGTGACCGACTCATAAGCGCCACTTGGAGATTCCCCATGATCTATGTCAATTGACGGGAGATCGTGGGGAATCCAGGCTGGGGGCATGGACATTCTGGAGCCCCTGGGCGGAGCCGAGTTCGCCCCCAAGCAGACCTATCTGAACACCTCCGCCTGCGCCCTGCTGCCCCGCCGGACGGTCGACGCCGTCACCCTCCTCGCCGAGGAGACCGCGGCCGGGCGCCCCGACGGCGCCGGCAGCTTCGACATCGTCGACGAGGCCCGCGCCTCCTTCGCCCGGCTCGCCCACATCGGCGCCGACCGGGTCGCGGTCGGCAGCTCGGTCTCCGTCCACGTCGGCATGGTGGCGCAGTCCATGCCGGCCGGGTCCGAGATCCTCTTCCCCGAGGGCGACTTCTCCTCCGTCATCACGCCCTTCACCGTCCGCGGCGACCTGAAGATCCGCTTCGTGCCGCTGGAGCTGCTCGCGGAGTCGGTGCGGCCCGAGACCGCCCTCGTCGCCTTCTCCGCCGTGCAGTCGGCGGACGGCCGGACCGCCGACTTCGCCGCGATCCGCGCCGCGGCCGCCGCGCACGGCGCCCGCACGCTCCTCGACGCCACCCAGTCGGCGGGCTGGCTGCCGCTGTACGCGGCGGAGTGGGACTTCACCGTCGCCGGCGGCTACAAGTACCTGCTCTGCCCGCGCGGCGCGTCCTTCCTCACCGTCACCGAGGAGGCCCAGGACGCGCTGCTGCCGATCCACGCGGGCTGGGTCACGGGCGAGGAGCTGTGGACCAACAGCTACGGCCCGGTGCGTGAACTGGCCCGCTCGGCCCGCCGGTTCGACGAGCCCGCGGCCTTCCTCTCGTACCACGGCGCGGCCCGCTCGCTCGCCCTCCTGGAGGAGGTCGGCATCGAGCGCATCGAGGCCCACAACAAGGCCCTCGCCGCCCGCTTCCGTGCCGGACTCACCGAGCTCGGCCACACCCCCGTCGCCGACGCGTCGACCGTCGTCGGCGTCCCCGGCCTCGGCGCCCGCGCCGACGCCCTGCGCGACGCGGGCGTCCTCCTCTCGGCCCGCGTGGGCAACCTGCGGGCCTCCTTCCACCTCTACAACTCCTCGGCGGACGTGGAGCGCGCGCTGGAGGTCATCGCGGGCTGAGCCCGGCTCCGTACGAAGAGCTCTGTACGAAGAGCTCTGTACGACAGGGGGGCGGCGCGCGTCAGCGTGCCCACGCCTCCGTGACCGCCCGGCGCGCGCCCTCCAGGTCCACCGTGCGGCCCGTCTCCGCGAGGGCCGCGCCCAGGGCCGCGAGCGAGGACTGGACGGCGCCGGGGGTCGCGTCGACCCCGTAGTGGTTGACCCGGATCATCTCCTTGGCCAGCGCCCCGCCGCCCGCGATCAGCGGCAGCGACGGGTCCGCCGCCAGCGCCTTCGCCACCAGCTCCGAGGCGTCGACCCCGGCGGGGGAGCGCAGCGTCGTGGCGACCGGGGCCGCGTCCCGCGCCTCGTACACGTACGGCTCAAGGCCGCCGCCCAGCGCCCGCGCGCCCGCGCGGGTGGCCGCCGCGGCCGAGGCGTGCCGGGCCATCAGCGGGTCCAGACCCTCGGCCTCGATCCGCTCCAGGCAGGCCTCAAGGGCCAGCATCTCCAGCTGCGCCGGGGCGTGCAGCAGCGCCTTGCGGCCGCCGTCGATCCAGCGCTCCTTCCAGTCAAGGAGGGAGAGGTACGAGCGGCGCGGCGCCCGCGGGTTGGCGGCGAAGCGCTCCCAGGCGCGGGCGCTCACCGACACCGCCGAGACGCCCGCAGGGCCGCCCATGGCCTTCTGCGCGCCGATGATGCACATGTCGACGCCCCACGCGTCCGGGAGCACCGGCTCGGCGCCGATCGAGGCCACCGCGTCCAGGTAGAACAGCGCGTCGTGGGCCCGCACGACCTCGCCGATCTCCGCGACCGGGTTGGTGTTGCCGGTCGCCGCCTCCGCGTGCACCAGGGAGACGAAGTCGATCTCCGGGTGCTCGGCGAAGGCCCGCGCCACCTGCTCGGCGGTCACCGCCGTGTGGAACGGCACCTCCAGGTCGACGACCGTGGCGCCGCAGTCGCGCAGCCAGTTGCCGAAGGTCTGCCCGTACGGTCCCGTGACGATGTTCAGCGCGGTCGAGCCCGGCCGCGCGCCGCTGCGGATGCAGCCCTCCAGGGGCAGCAGCGCCTCGCCCTGGGTGATCACCACGTCCTGCTCGGTGGAGAGCAGCGCGGCGACCCGGCGCTCGATCGACGCGAAGTGCGCGGCGGTCAGCGGGGCCAGGTCCAGAAGCGGATGTGTCACGGTCACGGAGGTGCCTTCTTCGGAATCGAATGCGTGTCGCATGCATCGGGATGGAGCTGGAGTCAGCGTAAGCGGTCCGGCCGGGGACGGGCGGGTTGGCGGGAGGGTTACGGGTCGCGCGGTGTGATCACCCGATCAGGTGATGTGGGGACTGTTCGGTGCCGGGCCGGGCGGGCCCGCCCCCATGCTGGGCTCGCCTCGCATGCAAGATCACGAAAGGACGGGTCCATGACCACGACCCCGCAGGACGTCATCAACGCCAAGCTGGAGCGCTCCTTCGACACGATGGACGCCAACGGCGACGGTCAGCTCGAATGGACGGAGTACAAGCAGCTCGCCGACCGCTACATCGACGCGTACAAGCTGGGCAGGGACGACCGCCGGGCCAGGGCGCTCCAGGTCTTCGTCGAGATGTACTGGCTGGAGCTGATGCGCCACGCCAACGTGGAGACGGACCGCCTCACGAAGGAGCAGTTCGTCTCCGCCAGCCGGCTCATGGTGGAGGACAACAGCCGCTTCAACGTGGTGGAAGGTGGCGGCCACGCCATCTTCGACGTCGTCGACGTCGACGAGGACAACGAGATCAGCAAGGACGAGTTCGCCCGCGCCCTGAAGGACGTGTGGCGGATCGACGCGCCCGACGCGATGGAGTCCTTCGCCGCGCTGGACACCGACGGCGACGGGGTGATCTCGCGCATGGAGTTCATCCGCGCCCTGCGCGAGTACTACTTCTCGGACGACCCGGAGGCCCCGGGCAGCCTGTTCTTCGGGCGCGTCTGAGCCCGCCCGCCCGAGGCCGTCCATCGCGGTTCCGCTGCCGGTGGGCGGCCTTCGTCTGTCGTGAACGAGGGAGGGGGAGCCGTGGGGGCTTCGACGAGACGCGGCTCACGGGTCGCCGTCCTGGGCGGCGGGGTCGCCGGGCTCACGGCGGCCATGGAGCTCGCCGAGCGCGGCTTCGAGGTGACGGTCGTGGAGCCGGCCGGCTGGGGCGGCAAGGCCCGCAGCGCCTGGGTGCCGGGAACGGGCCGGGGCGGGCGGCTCGACCTGCCCAGCGAGCACGGCTTCCGCTTCTTCCCCGGCTTCTACCGCAGCCTCCCGGACACCCTGCGCCGGATCCCCGTCGACGGGCGGCCGGACGGCGTGGCCGGCCACCTCCGCGAGGCCACCCACATGCTCACGGCCCGCTCCGGCCGCCGCGGCGAGCGGATCACGGACGTGTCCTCGGCGAGCGGGGCCCGCAGCCCGCTGGAGTTCCTGCGCGCCTTCGGACCCCGCGCCGGCGAGAACGGCCTGACCGGCGACGAGCTCCTCCACTTCGCCAACCGGATGCTCGTCTACACGACCAGCAGCGACGAGCGGCGCCTCGGCCAGTGGGAGAACACCTCCTGGTGGGACTTCCACGCGGCCGACGGCGCCTCGGAGGAGTACCGCAAGGCGTGCGTGGTGGGCGCGACGCGGACCGTGGTCGCGGCCCGGGCCGAGGTGTGCAGCACCCACACCGTCGGCGGCTTCCTGGAGGCCTTCGGCTACGGCCTGCTCGGCCGCGCCGGGACCGAGCCCGCCGACCGGGTGCTCAACGGCCCCACCAGCACCGCCTGGATCGACCCCTGGATCCGGCACCTGGCCTCGCTCGGGGTACGCCTGGAGCTGGGCTGGCGGGTGGAGCGGCTGACCGTCGGGGCGCGCGCCGTCACCGGGGCCGCACTGCGCGGACCGCGCGGCGAGCGGCGGGAGCTGGCCGCCGACTGGTACGTCTGCGCCCTCCCCGTCCACCGCCTCGGCGCCCTCCTCGACCGCGGACTGGCCGAGGCCGACGCCGAGTTGAAGAGCGTGGCCGACCTGCGCACGGACTGGATGGTCGGCATCCAGTACTACCTGACCGAACCGGTGCCGGTCGTGCGCGGCCACGCCCTCTTCCTCGACTCGCCCTGGGCGCTCACCTCGATCAGCCAGGCCCAGTTCTGGGACGCCGACTTCCGCGCCACCTACGGCGACGGCACCGTGGCCGACTGCCTTTCGGTCGACATCTCCTCCTGGGACACCCCCGGCATCCTGTACGGGAAGCCCGCCCGCGACTGCACCCGCGAGGAGGTCGCGGCGGAGGTCTGGGCCCAGCTGTGCGACGGCCTCAACGGCGGCGGCCGGACGCTCCTGCACGCCGGCCTGCTGCACTCCTGGGAACTCGACCCGGCCGTACGCGGCCTGGACGGACCGGGTCCCGCCGTCAACGACGAGCCGCTGCTCATCAACACCACCGGCTCCTGGGCCGCGCGCCCCCGCGCGGTGACGGCGACGCCCAACCTCTTCCTGGCCGGCGACCACGTCCGCTGCCCCGTGAACCTGGCCACCATGGAGGGCGCCAACCAGGCCGCGCGGCTCGCCGTGAACGCCCTCCTCGACGCGGCCGGGCAGCCCGCGCCGCCCGCCGAGGTGTACACCCCGCACCAGCCGGAGGAGCTGCGCCGCCTCAAGGAGGTCGACGCCGAGCTGTTCCGGCAGGGCCGCGCGCACCTGCTGGACGCGCCGGCCCCCTGGGCGGTCAGTACGGGCGGTTGACGATCAGGTCGCAGAGCGCGTCCAGCTCCGCGCGCGCCCCGGGCACGGTCGTCAGCCGGTGCGCCCGCTCGCGCGCGTCGGCGGCGTGCCGCGCGGCCCGCGCGGCGGTCCAGCGCCGGCCGCCGGCCTCCTCGACGAGCCGGGCCAGCTCCTCGGCCCCGTCGGCGTCCTCCGCAGCCGCGTAACGGCGGGCCAGCTCCCGGCCCGCCGGGGTGCCGGAGGCCAGCGCCGCCACCACCGGCACGGACCTCTTCCGCTTCCGGAGGTCGTTGAAGACCGGCTTCCCGGTGACCGCCGGATCGCCCCAGATGCCCAGCAGATCGTCCACGAGCTGGAAGGCCATGCCGAGGTCCTGCCCGAACGCCGCCCACCCGTCGGCCGCGACCGGACCCGCGCCGCCGTACAGGGCGCCGAGGCGGCAGGCGCAGGCGAAGAGGGCGGCCGTCTTGCCCGAGACCATCTCCAGGCACTCCTCCAGCGCCACCTCCTCGCGCCCCTCGAAGACCAGGTCGAGACCCTCGCCGACGGCCAGCCCGACCACCGCGTCCAGCAGCGCGGCCGCCGCCTCCTCCGCGACCGCGCCTCCGTCGCCCGGCATGTCGAACACGGTGAGCAGCAGCGCGTCCGCCGAGCGGGCGGCGGCCGACCGCCCGAACACCCGCCAGGCGGCGGGCCGGTGGCGGCGTACGGCGTCCCCGTCGAGCATGTCGTCGTAGAGCAGCGAGAGGTTGTGCACCATCTCCACCGCCGCGGCCGCCGGCACCGCCCGCGCGTCCGAGCCCCCGACAGCCCGCGCGCACGCCAGGGCCAGGGCGGCGCGGACGAACTTGCCGCCCCCG
Organism: Streptomyces sp. NPDC094032; assembly: GCF_040303965.1. Classification (NCBI taxonomy): domain Bacteria; kingdom Bacillati; phylum Actinomycetota; class Actinomycetes; order Kitasatosporales; family Streptomycetaceae; genus Streptomyces; species Streptomyces sp. NPDC094032. The sequence goes on from NZ_JBEOUE010000013.1 coordinate 141,152, forward strand.
CGCGTACCGCTCCCGGACCAGCCGAACTGGTACGCGGCCACCTCGGCGGCGGTCCCGTCCAGCGAGCCGACCCACTTCCGTAACTCCCGCTCGCAGACCTCGCCCGCACCCCGCAGCAGCGCGTCGACCTCGACCATGCCCACCCCTGTCCCCGCTCCCGACCCCCGCCGAGGTACAGAACGACACCGTCGCGGAAACGATGCGCCGCCCCTCTTCCCCCCGGCCCCCGCCGGTGGGACGCTCCGCGCCGGAGCGGCCCCGCGGGGGAGCCGCCGCGAGGGGACGGGGTGGACGCCATGCCGGGGAGAACCGGGAGAACCGCCGGTGTCGAGGCAACCGACCGGACGGGCCGGGCGCTCCCGCGCCGCGCCGCCGTGGCCGCCGCCGTCCTCGCCGTCACCGCACCGCTGACGACCCTGGGCGGCGCGCAAGACGCGGGCGCGGCGGGGGCCCCGTCCCTCGTCTTCGCCCGCTACACCGCCACCGCGCCCGTCGAGGACCTGTACACCGTCGCCCCCACCGGCGGCACGCCCGTCCAGCTCACCCACACCCCCACCGTCAGCGACGTCATGCCCCGCTGGTCCCCGAACGGCAAGCGGGTCGCCTTCGTCCGGTACGGGGCCGGGGGCGCGATCGACGGCATCTGGACGATGAAGAGCACCGGCGGCGGCCTGACGCCCGTACCCGGCACCAAGGGCGCGTCCGACCCGGCGTGGTCCCCGGACGGCACCCGGATCGCCTTCGCCAAGCCGGTCGGCACCCAGCGCGAGATCTACGTCGCCGACGCCGACGGGAGCCCCGCGACCCGGCTCACCCACACCGCGGCCGACGACCTCCACCCGTCCTGGTCGCCGGACGGGACGTACCTCGTCTTCCACCGCGCGGACGCCGCCGGGAACAGCCGCCTGATCCGCCTGCGGCTCGCCACCCTGGCCCAGACGCCGATCACCGGTCCCGGCAGCCACGACGGGACGCCCGACTGGTCGCGCGGCGACCGGATCGTCTTCAGCCGCGTGGACGCCACCGGCTTCGCTCACCTCTACGTCGTCCGCCCCGACGGCACGGGCGCGCACCGCATCACCTCGGCCCGCGCCAACGACACGTACCCGGCGTGGTCGCCGGACGGCCGGCGGGTGGTCTTCACCCGGGGCGGCATGGACGACGCGGACCCCCAGCACCTCTTCCTGGTACGGGCCGACGGCACCGCCCTCACCCAGCTGACCAAGGCCGACGCGCACGACCTGGAGGCCGACTGGCGCCCGTAGAGTGCCCGTATGAGCGATCACGTGGTGCTGCATGTGAAGGGGCGGGTGCTCGTCGGCCCGGAGGACGTACGGGACGAACTCTGGTGCGTCGACGGGCGGATCACGTTCGAGCGGCCCGGGGGCCTGGCCGGGGAGGCCCTGACCGTCGAGGGCTGGGTGCTGCCCGGCCTGGTCGACGCCCACTGCCACGTCGGGCTCGACAAGCACGGTCCGGTCGACGGGGCCACCGCGGAGAAGCAGGCGCTCACCGACCGGGACGCCGGCACCCTGCTCATCCGCGACGCGGGATCGCCCTCCGACACCCGGTGGATCGACGAGCGCGAGGACCTGCCGAAGATCATCCGGGCCGGTCGGCACATCGCCCGCACCCGCCGCTACATCCGTAACTACGCGCACGAGATCGAGCCCGACGAACTGGTCGCGTACGTCGGGCGCGAGGCGCGGCGCGGCGACGGCTGGGTCAAGCTGGTCGGCGACTGGATCGAGCGCGACCTGGGCGACCTCGCCCCGTCCTGGCCGCGCGCCGAGGTCGAGGCGGCCATCGCGGAGGCGCACCGGCTCGGCGCCCGGGTCACCGCGCACTGCTTCGCCGAGGACTCGCTGCGCGACCTGGTCGAGGCCGGCATCGACTGCGTCGAGCACGCCACCGGGCTCACCGAGGAGACCATCCCGCTCTTCGCCGAGCGGGGCGTCGCCATCGTCCCGACGCTGGTCAACATCGCGACCTTCCCGCACCTCGCGGACGGCGGCCAGGAGAAGTTCCCGCGCTGGTCGGCGCATATGCGCAGGCTCCACGAGCGCCGGTACGACACGGTCCGCGCCGCCTGGGACGCGGGCGTCCCCGTCTTCGTCGGCACCGACGCGGGCGGCTCCCTGGCGCACGGCCTGGTCGCCGAGGAGGTCGAGGAGCTGACGAAGGCGGGCATCCCCGCCCTCGACGCCCTCTCCGCGACGGCCTGGGGCGCCCGCGCCTGGCTGGGCCGCCCCGGCCTGGAGGAGGGTGCCCCGGCCGACCTCGTCGTCTACGGCGAGGACCCGCGCGCCGACGTCCGCGCCCTGGCGGCGCCCCGGCGCGTGGTTGTCAACGGACGGGTGATCGGCTGACCGTGGGGCCCGGGCCAGTCAGGCCCTCGGCGACCGTCAGGCCCGCGGGTAGTAGACCAGTCGGGCCCGCTTCTCCGGGATGAAGACCTCCGGCAGGTCCACCTCCGGCAGCACGATCTCCGGGCCCAGCTCGAAGCCGGTGCGGGCCAGTCGGGCGAGGACCTTCTCGTTGGCGGCGTCCGGCTCGCCCACGACCCGGCTGCGGCCGGTCAGCGCGAAGTCGAGCAGGACGCTGAACAGGCGCTCGGTGAAGCCGGGTTCCGGGGCGAGGGTGGGCGCGAGGAACAGGTGCACGCCGATGTCGCCCGGCCGGACCTCGTAGCACTCGGAGATCCGGTCGGCCTCGGGGTCGTACGTCTGGAAGACGCCCACCGGCTCGTCGTCCCGGTGCACCAGGAAGCCGTGGTGGGTGGTGAGCGAGTCGAGGTGCGCGTAGATCTCCCGCACCTGGTCGAGGGTCGTGCCGTTCATGCCCCAGAAGCGGGCGCGCTCCTCGTTCACCCAGCGGTGGATGAGCTCGGCGTGGTGCTCGGGGTCGATGCGGTCGACCCGGACGGTGCCGAAGCCCTCGACGGTCTGGACGTGCTCGGTTCTGCTCATGCTTCTTCCTTCACGAGGTCGTTCCAGTCGGTGACGACCGGGGCGAGACCGCCCCGCAGCCACAGGGGCAGCTGGTCACGGTGGTGCGGGTCGCCGGGCACCCCGGAGGCGCCGAACGGCACGACCCACAGGCTGCGGCGGCGGTCGGCCAGGTCCCAGACGTAGCGGGCGGCCGAGGCGCGGGCGGCCCGGTCGGTGTAGCCGGGCACGCTGGAGGTGGACAGCACGCAGTCGTGGTCACCGGCGAGTCCGGGCCACTGCGCGTCGTCCGTGTCGGGCAGCGCCTGCCAGGGCGCGAGCCGGTGCGTGACGCCCCAGGCGGGCGGGGCGTCGGCGGCCCCGGTCTCCTCCAGGGCCTCCCGCACGATCCGCCGCACGTCCCCGGCCGGCACGGGCCCGGCGACCAGCAGCGTCTCCAGGGCGAAGGCGACCCGCGGGCCGAGCGCCAGCCAGGGCTGGAACAGCGCGGGGTACGGGGCGGGTGCGCGCAGGTCCGTGAAGGCCTCGTGCGCCGCGAGCCGGCGGACGACCGCCCCGCGCACCGCCGCGTAGAGCCCGGCGTCCACGCTGTCGGCGTCCATCCGCCGGTCCCAGCCGAGGAGCGTGCCGCGCACGGCCAGCGCGGCGGGGGAGAGCGCAGCTTCGTCGGTGTCCCGTACAGCGTCCCGTACGGCGTCGAGCAGGCGGCGGGCGGCGGGGTTGTCGGTGTCGGCGTGGACGGCCTCCATCGCGGCCGGCGTCCAGGCCTTGGAGGCGTCAAGCAGCGCGGTGATCCGCTCGGCGCGGTGCGGCGGGGCGAACTCGACGCCCAGCGGCCCGGCGAGCCCGCGCGCGTTGGCCATGACCGCGTGCTCCCCGACCTCGGCGCGCGGCAGCTCCGCGGCCTCGCCCGTCCAGGCGTGCGCGGCCTCCCAGGCGGGCACCACCCGCAGCGAGTTGAGCCGGTCGCGCACGGGCACGTACCCGGCGACCCGGTGCAGCAGCCCGCCGTCCGCGTCGGCCGCCTGCACGACGTTCACCGGCTCGATCCACGGGTCGAGCGCCCGGTCCACGTCCGCGACGTTCCGCGCCCGCAGCAGCGCGGGCAGCGCGGCGAAGCCCAGCTCGCCGGTGACCCGGGGCGGGTGGCGCAGACTGACGGCCTCCCATTCGGCGGAGGCGTCCGCGTCGCTCCCGCCGTCGGCGTCGCTCCCGCCGTCCGCGCCGATGATCACCGGCCCCCGGGCCGTCTCGATCACCTCGATCTCGACCGGGGCCGCCGCGTCCGCGACCCGGATCGTCTCCGTGTGCGCGGTCGCGCGCTCCCAGCCGGACGGGCCGAGGGCCTCGACGCGGCCGTCGGGCCGGCGGCGCAGGCGCTCGCGGTAGAGGTCCTGGTAGTCGGCCATCGCGTTGGTGATCGCCCAGGCGACGCGGCCGGTGTGCCCGAAGTGGGCGAGGCCGGGGACGCCCGGGACGGCGAGGCCGAGGACGTCGTGGTCGGGGCAGGAGAGCCGGATCTGCTGGTAGACCCCGGGCGCCTCGATGAAGCGGTGCGGGTCGCCCGCCACGAGCGGCGCGCCGCTCGCGGTGCGGGCGCCGGAGACGACCCAGCCGTTGGAGCCCGCGGTGCCGGGGCCGTCCGTCGCGAAGAGCTCCGTCCACTCCTCGCCGAGCCGCCGCGCGACCTGGTCGCGCCAGAGCTTGGTGGGGAAGCCGGCGAACAGGATGTGGGTGGAGAGCCACACCGCGAGCGGCGTCCAGGGCTCCCAGCGCCCCGGCTCCAGGCCGGTCGCCGCGAACTCCGGTGCCCGCGAGGCGCCTTCCGCGAGGCCCTCGTTGACCCCGTCCACGTACGCCCGCACCCACGCGGCCGTCTCCGCGTCCAGCCGGTCGTGGCAGCGGCGCGCGGTGTCGGCCAGCCTGGCCTGCCGCGCGAAGGTGTCCCAGCCGGTCTCCGCCGCGCCGAGGAAGGCGGCGGTGGTGCCCTGGGCCCGGTGCCGCTCGACCTCCAGCTGCCAGGCGCGGTCCCGCGCGGTCACCAGGCCCTGGGCGCGGGCCAGTTCGCGCGGACCGTCGGCGCGCAGGTGCGGGATGCCGTAGGCGTCCCGGTAGACCTCGATGCTCACTGCGTTCGGCCCCGATCCGATCATCGTTTCTTAGGTTAGGCTGACCTAAATTAATCTACAGGACCGAGAGCAGGGGAGACCGGGGTGGGTCGTACGGGCCATGGCTGGGAGGGCGTCGTCCTCAAGCTGTTCCGAGGCAGGGACTTCACATTCACCGTGACCGGCGCCGAGCAGGTGACCGAGCACTACCGCAGGGTGCGCTTCACCGACGGCGGGCTGCTCGCCGCCGCGGGCGTCCACCCCACGATGTGGGTACGGCTCTGGTTCGAGCAGGACGGCAAGCCGCACCAGCGCGCCTACACCCTGGTCGACCCGGACCCCGGATCCGGCACCTTCAGCCTGGAGTTCGCCCTCCACGACGGCATCGCCAGCCGCTGGGCCCGCGCCTGCTCCCCCGGCGACACCGTCGACGCCACCCTCCAGGGCACCGGCTTCACCGCGCCCGAGCCGGCCCCCGGCCGTCTCCTCCTGATCGGCGACGCCGCCTCGCTGCCCGCCGTGAACTCCCTGTTCGACGCCTTCCCCGGCACCCCCGCCACGCTCTGGTTCGAGACCACCCACGCCTCCGACGACGCCCTCCCGGTGCGGCTCGACCCCGACCGGCACGAGCTGCGCCGGGTGCCGCGCGAGGGCGCGGGGGCGGCGCTGGTCGCCCGGGTCCGCGAGGAGCTGCCGGCGCTGGTGGCCGCCTCCTCCGACCCGTACGTTTGGATCGCCTGCGACACCGCGACCACCCGCGCGCTCGCCGCGTACGTCCGCAAGGAGCTCGGTCTGCCCAAGGAGCGGGTGCGCGCCCTCGGCTACTGGCGGCCCTCGCGGGAGCGTGTCGCGGACCGCGCGGCGGGTTGACGATCCGTTACCCCCGCCCGGCGCGGATCGTTGAAGCACTTCCGCTCGGTCGGCAGGGGGCGCCGCCGAACGCGCCCCCGCGCCCCGCGCGCACCGCGACGCGCGGGGCTCGTGAGAACGCCTGTGCCGATAGATTCGAATATGAACTCGGAAACCACCCTTTGGGGTGAACTCACGCCAGGTGTCTGCCAGTTCACCCACAGTGCGTAAAGATTCCGGTGTCTCAGTCGCCGTTGCCGCAACGACCCACAGTCCCCGTGGCGAGCGGCCGGCGACGCCATGTCTCTCGTGGGGGTTCCACCGTCTTGAACAGCAACACCTTCCGCATGCCCGTACGCCGTTCCGCCGCTGCCGCCACCGTCGCCGCGCTCGCGGTCGGCCCCGTGCTCCTCGTGGCCCCGGCGGCCCACGCCACGGGCGGCGAGGGCGCCGAGGGGCACGCCACCGCCGTCGTCCTGCGCGCCGGACTCGACGTGAACCTGCTCAACAAGGCGGTGAGCGTGCCGCTGCGCGCCTCCCTCAACGAGGTCGAGGCCCCGGCCAGCGCCCAGCGGACCGCCCTCACCGTGCGGGTCCAGGGAGCGGAGAACAACCGCCCGGTCGACGTCCTGCGCGCCGACGTCGCCACCTCCGAGGCGACCGTCCAGGGCAACACGGCCAAGGGATACGTCAACCTCGTCAAGGCGCGGGTCCACGTCCCCGGACTCCCGCTGCTCTCGCTCGTCGAGGTCGAGAAGGTCACCTCCAAGGCCGTCTGCGAGGCCGGCAAGCGCCCGGTCGCCGAGTCCAACCTGCTCGGCCACATCACCGTCCTCGGCAAGAAGACCACCCTGTCGACCGGCGGCCAGACCAAGGTGAGCGTGCCCGGCGTCGGCGAGGTCGTCCTCGACCTCTCCCGCACCTCCACCACCTCCCGCACCGCCGCCGCCACCGCCCTGGAGCTCTCGGTCACGGTCAACCCGCTCAACCTCAACGTCGCCGAGGTCAGCGGCAAGGTCACCCTCGCCGAGGCCACCTGCGCGACCCCCGCCGGCACCAAGCCCAGCGAGCGCCCCAGCGAGCGCCCGAGCGAGCAGCCCTCCCAGCGGCCGTCCGAGCAGCCCTCGCAGCGGCCCTCCACCGAGCCCAGCCACGCCACGGGCGTCACGACCAACAACGGCGGCACCACCCCCACCGAGAACCTCGCCGAGACCGGCGGCAGCTCCATGACGCCGTACCTGGCCGGCGGCGCCCTGCTGCTCCTCGGCGTCGGCGGCGGCGCCATGGTCCTCGCGCGCGGTCGCGCCCGCGCGCGCGGCTGACCGAGGGAGAGAACGGGGGACGGGGGGACGAGGGACGGGGGGACGGGGGGGACGGGCGAGGGTGGTGCCGCACGCGCGGCACCACCCCGCCCGGAAGCGCCGACTCAGCCCAGCATCAGCAGCGCCTGGTCCAAGGCCTGGAGGAAGCGGTTCGTCGTCGCCCGGTCCCGCACCGCGAGCCGCAGCCAGTTCCGGTCGAGCCCCGGGAAGGTGTCGCCGCGCCGCGCCGCGAAGCCGAGCCCCCGCAGCCGGTCCCGCACCGCGTCCGCCCCCTCGATCCGCACCAGCACGAACGGGCCCTCGGCCGCCTCGACCACCCGCACCTCGTCGAACTCCGCGAGCCCCGCCAGCAGATGGGCCCGCTCCACCCCGATCCGGTGCGCCGCCTCCTCCGCCTCCGCGAGCGCCGCCCGCGACATGCAGGCCTCCGCCGCCACAAGCGCCGGCGTCGACACCGGCCACAGCGGCTGTACGCGCTCCAGCGCGGCGATCGTCTCCGGCGCCGCCAGCACGTAGCCGATCCGCAGCCCCGCCAGACCCCAGGTCTTCGTCAGGCTCCGCAGCACCACCAGACCCGGCACGTCCGTCCGCCCGGCCAGCGACTCCCGCTCGCCCGGCACCGCGTCCATGAACGCCTCGTCGACCACCAGCGTCCGCCCGGGCCGCGCGAGCGCCACGATGTCCGCCGCCGGATGCAGCACCGACGTCGGATTGGTCGGATTGCCGATCACCACCAGATCGGCCTCCTCCGGCACCGCCGCCGGATCCAGCCGGAAACCGTCCTCCTCGCGCAGCAGCACCCGCCCCACCTCGTGCCCGGCGTCCCGCAGCGCCGCCTCCGGCTCGGTGAACTGCGGATGCACCACGACCGGCCGCCGCGCCGGCAGCGCCCGCGCGAGCAGCACGAACGCCTCCGCCGCGCCCGCCGTCAGCAGCACCCGCCGGGCCGGCAGATCGTGCCGCTCGGCCACCGCCGCCCGCGCCACCCGCCCGTCCGGGTAGGCGGCCAGACCGGTCAGGGAATCGGCGATCCGCTCCCGCAGCCAGTCCGGCGGCGTGTTCGTCCGGACGTTGACCGCGAGGTCGGTCAGCTTCTCGTCCCGGACCTCGGCGTCGCCGTGGTGCCGCAGATCGTGTCCATCAGCATGCGTGTGGATGTCCATGGCCGCCGTCGTGTGGGGGGTGGGGATGGGGGAAGTGCGTGTGGGGGATGAGCCGGGCTCGCCTGCGATGTACCCGTGGCCCCGGCCCAACAACCGTACGCCTAAGGCATCTTCGTTCGACAAAGCCGCATCATCCCGGCAACCCGCCACAGAACGGGCGACCGCGCACGTCACGCTCCGCGTCCGCCGCTTCGGCACCACCAGCACCGCCCCCGGCCCCGCCGCCCGCAGCGCCGCCGCCTCCGCCACCGACGCCGTCCCCGTCGCGGCCAGCGCCCGACCCGACGGATGCGGTACGGGCACCCCGGCAAGCTCCTCGCTCCGGAACCCCCGCACCGGCACCCCGAGCCGCGCCGCCGCCCCCGCGACCCCCGGCTCCCCGGCCCGCGCCTCCAGCGTCGCCAGCGCGGTCACGTCGCCCTCGCCCAGACCGGCCTCGCGCAGCGCCGCCGCGATCAGCTCCAGCACCTCCGCCGCCCCGGCGACCGACCGCGCCCCGACCCCCACCACGACCCGGCCCCCGGCTTCGAGGTGCGGGGACGAGCCGCCATCGGATAGCAAAGGCCCATGGCTGTAGTCGTCGCGCTCGGCGCGTTCCTCATGACGCTGTTCGGCGGCTGGACGGCCCAACGCGTCACCGACCGGCGCCACCTCGTCCTCGGCCTCGCCGGCGGACTCATGCTCGGCGTCGTCGGACTCGACCTGCTCCCCGAGGCCATGGACGCCGCGGGACAGAAGGTCTTCGGCGTCCCCCAGGCCCTGCTGCTCTTCGTCGGCGGCTTCCTCTTCGCCCACGTGGTGGAACGTCTCCTCGCCGTCCGCAGCGCCGCGCACGGCGCCGAGGCGGGGGAGCGGACCCCGCAGGTCGGCCTCACGGCGGCCGCCGCCATGGTCGGCCACAGCCTCATGGACGGCATCGCCCTCGGCGCCGCCTTCCAGGTCGGCGGCGGCATGGGCGCGACCGTCGCGCTCGCCGTCATCACCCACGACTTCGCCGACGGATTCAACACGTACACGATCACCAGCCTGTACGGGAACGCCCGCCGCAAGGCCCTCGCCATGCTCCTCGCCGACGCGGTCGCCCCGCTCGTCGGCGCCGCCTCCACCCTGCTGTTCACCCTTCCGGAGGAACTGCTCGGCAGCTATCTCGGGTTCTTCGGCGGCGCCCTGCTCTACCTCGCCGCCGCCGAGATCCTGCCGGAGGCCCACCACGAACACCCCGCCCTGACCACCCTGCTGTGCACGGTGGCCGGCGTGGCCTTCATCTGGCTCGTGGTGGGCCTTTCGGGCGGCTGAGTTCACGCGCCGCAGTGCTCCACGAAACGCGCGGCGGCCAGCGGCGCCCCCGCCCAGTGCGTGTGCACGTAACTCGCGTGCACCCCGCCCTGCACGAAGCCCTCCACCCGGCGCTCCGGCTGCCGCAGCCCCCAGGCCGCCAGCTCCCCGGCGCCCGGCTCGATCACCGTGCGGTGGAACTCGTGCCCCCGCATCCGCGTCCCCGCCGCCGCCAGCACACTGTCGTTCACGGCGACCGCGTCCCGATACCCCAACGTGAGCCGCTCCGACATCCGCGCGTCGGCATCGAGCACCCCACACATCGGCCGCCCGTCCAGCGACCGCGCCAGATAAAGCAGCCCAGCACACTCGGCGGCAACGGGCGCCCCGGACGCGGCAAGCTGGGCAACGGCCTTCCGCAGAGGCACGTTCGCAGACAGCTCCTCCCCGTACACCTCGGGGAAACCACCCCCGATGACAAGCCCCCGAGTCCCTTCAGGCAGCACCTCATCCCGAAGCGGATCAAAGGTCACGACCTCGGCACCGGCGGCGCTGAGCAACTCAGCATGCTCGGCATACGAGAAGGTAAAGGCAGCCCCACCGGCAACGGCAACCCGCCGTGGTGGGCAATCGTCCCGCAGGGCGGGACGGGTGGGCACCACGGGACCACCGGCGTGCAGCCGCTCTTCTACCCCGGACACCCACAGCGCGTTCGCCGTCTGCAGGCCGGTGGTCGCGTTGTGCCCACCCGTTCCGCCCTGCGGAACGCCTGCCCACAACGACGAGGCGGCATCCCACGGCTCCTCGCGCAACGCCGGCGCCGACCGCGCCAGCGCCATCAGCGCATCCAGATCGCACCCAGCCCGCACCTGCTCCGCCTGCGCCGCCACCGCATCGACGGCCTGCGCCTGCCGCTCGGCCACCGGCACGAGCCCCAGATGCCGCGACGGCGTAGCCACGGCCGGCGCCCGCCGCAGCACGCCGAGGACCGGCACCCCCGACTCCTCCAGCGCCTCCCGCAGCAGCACCTCGTGCCGATCCGTCGCGACCTTGTTGAGGATCACCCCGCCCAGCCGCACCTCCGGGTCCCAGGACGCGAAGCCGTGCACCAGCGCCGCCACCGACCGCGACTGCGACGACGCGTCCACGACGAGCACCACCGGCGCCCGCAGCAGCTTCGCGACCTGCGCGGTCGACGCCAGCTCGCCCTGGCCCGCGGCGCCGTCGTACAGCCCCATCACGCCCTCGACGACCGCCAGGTCGCACCCGCGCGCGCCGTGCAGGAAGAGCGGCGCGATCAGCTCCGTACCGCACATGTACGCGTCGAGGTTGCGCCCCGGCCGCCCGGTGGCGAGCGCGTGGTAGCCCGGGTCGATGTAGTCGGGGCCGACCTTGTGCGGGGACACCGCGAGACCACGGCCGGCGAACGCGGCCATCAGACCGGTCGCGACCGTGGTCTTGCCCGCGCCCGACGACGGCGCGGCGATGACGAGACGTGCTACCACTCGATGCCCCGCTGGCCCTTCTGACCCGCGTCCATCGGGTGCTTCACCTTCGACATGTCGGTCACGAGGTCCGCGAAGTCCACGAGCTCCTGCGGCGCGTTGCGGCCGGTGATCACGACGTGCTGGTGACCGGGCCGGTCCCGCAGCACCTCGACGACCTCCTTCACGTCGATCCACCCCCAGTGCAGCAGATACGCGAACTCGTCGAGGACGTAGAACTTGTACCGCTCCTCGGCGAGGTCCCGCTTGACCTGCTCCCAGCCCTCGCGGGCCTTGTCCTCGTGCGACTGCTCGCCCTCGGCGACCTCGCGCTGGATCCAGGACCAGCCCTCGCCCATCTTGTTCCAGGTGACCGTGCCGCCCTTGCCGGTCTCGCCGAGCGCCTTGAGGGCGTTCTCCTCGCCGACCTTCCACTTCGCGGACTTGACGAACTGGAACACCCCGATCGGCCACCCCTGGTTCCAGGCGCGCAGCGCCATGCCGAACGCGGCGGTCGACTTCCCCTTGCCGACGCCCGTGTGCACCATCACGAGTGCGCGGTTGCGGCGCTGGCGGGTGGTGAGACCGTCGTCGGGCACGACGGAGACCTGTCCCTGCGGCATTAAGCGGCCCTCCTCATAGTCCGTTCTCCTGCCTGTACGTCCTTGACGAGCCCGGCGATCGAGTCGGCGCGCAGCTCGTCCAGGGTGACGGCGGTGCCGCCGAGTTCACGGGCGAGGGTCCCGGCGAGGCCCAACCGCACCGGTCCCGTCTCGCAGTCCACGACGACGCTCGCCGTGCCGTCGGCGGCGTGCAGCCGCGCGGCGCGGGTGGCGAGCGCCAGCGGATCGGGGCCGCCGCCGGTCGCGCGGCCGTCGGTGACGACCACGAGCAGCGGGCGCCGCGAGGGGTCCCGCAGCCGCTCGACCCGCAGCACGTCGTGCGCCTTCAGCAGCCCCGCCGACAGCGGCGTACGCCCGCCCGTCGGGAGCTGTTCGAGCCGCGCGGCGGCCGCGTCCACCGACGAGGTCGGCGGCAGCGCGAGCTCCGCGTCCCGCCCCCGGAAGGTGATCAGACCGACCTTGTCGCGCCGCTGGTACGCGTCGAGCAGCAGCGAGAGCACCGCGCCCTTCACCGCGCTCATCCGCTGCCGGGCCGCCATCGAACCGGAGGCGTCCACGGCGAACAGCACGAGGTTGCCCTCCCGGCCCTCCCGGACCGCCTGCCGCAGATCGTCCCTGCGCACCACCAGACCGGGGCCGCTGCGCCCCCGGGCCTTCTGGTGCGGGGCGGCGGCCCGCACGGTGGCGGCCAGGTGCAGCTTGGTCAGCGCGCCGCGCGGGCGGGTGGCGCCGGTCGTGCGGCCGTGCTCGGTACGGGCCCGGGAGCGGCGCCCGGCGGCCCCCTCGCCGAGGCCGGGCACGCTCAGCGTCTTCGTACGGAACGGCTCGGCGGCCCGCACGGCGGCGCGCTCCCCGGAGCCGGAACCGGAGCCGGAAGCCCCGCTCTGCGGCGCGGGCGCCGGGGCCTCCTCGGGCGCGGCACCGTCGCTCTCGGGCGCGGGCCCGTCCCCCTGCGGCGGAATCCCGCCACCGCCCCCACCGGGACCCCCGTCGCCCGGACCGTCCGGCTCCGGCTCGGGCTCGTCGTCCGGCTCCTCGCCCTTGAACTGCTCAAGGGTCTCGTCCAGCTTGTCCTCGTCCATGCCCGGCGCGTCGAACGGGTTGCGCCGCCGCCGGTGCGGGAGCGCGAGCAGCGCCGCCTGCCGGACGTCCTCGGACGTGACCTCGGTCCGGCCCGCCCAGGCCGCGAGCGCGGTCGCCGTACGGGCCATCACGATGTCGGCGCGCATGCCGTCCACCTCGAACGCGGCGCAGGTCGCGGCGATCTGGAGCAGCACCGCGTCCCCGAGCGTCACCTGCGGCAGCAACTCCCGGGCGGCGACGATCCGTTCGCGCAGCGCGGCCTCCTCGCCTGCCCAGCGCGCGGCGAACGCGGCCGGGTCGTCCTCGAAGGCGAGCCGCCGCCGGACCACCTCGACCCGCTGCTCGGGCACCCGGGAGGCGGCGACCTCCACGGTGAGCCCGAAGCGGTCGAGCAACTGCGGCCGCAGCTCGCCCTCTTCGGGGTTCATGGTGCCGACGAGCAGGAAGCGGGCGGCGTGCCGCACGGAGACGCCTTCGCGCTCGACGTACGAGGAGCCCATGGCGGCGGCGTCCAGCAGGTGGTCGATCAGGTGGTCGGAGAGGAGGTTGACCTCGTCGACGTAGAGGATGCCCCGGTGCGCGTCGGCGAGCAGCCCCGGCTCGAAGGCCTTCACGCCCTCGGCGAGCGCCCGCTCGATGTCGAGCGCGCCGACCAGCCGGTCCTCGGAGGCGCCGACGGGCAACTCGACCATCCGCGCGGGCCGTTCGTCCGCGCCCAAGGCCCCGCCCGCCGCCTCGTGCGGCCCGTCCGGGCAGCCGGGGTCGGGGGAGCCCGGGTCGCAGCTGAAGCGGCAGCCCGCGACCACGGACACGGCCGGCAGCAGCTCGGCGAGCGCGCGCACGGCGGTCGACTTCGCGGTGCCCTTCTCGCCACGGACCAGCACACCGCCCACGGCCGGGCTGACCGCGTTCAGGAGCAGCGCGAGCCGCAGGTCGTCCATGCCGACGACGGCGGTGAACGGAAAGCGGGTGCTCATCGGGTGGTCACTCCTTCGAGTCGTACGGAGAGGGGGACGGGCGGGGTCGGTGCGGGCGGGGTCGGCGCGGGCGGGGCGCTCACGGCGCACCCGGCGGCACGAACGGCAGCCCCGCCGGGACGCCCTCCTCGATGAGCCGCAGCAGCGCGTCCGTGTCGGCGTGCTCCTCGATCAGGTCGCCGAGGCGGTCCAGCTGCTCCTCGCGGAGCGCGCCGAACGAGGTGTCGGGGGCCGGGACGAAGCGCCGTCCCGAGGCGGCGGCGACCTCGCGCAGGAAGGCCCGGCGGAAGCCGTCGCTCTCCAGCGAGCCGTGCCAGTGGGTGCCCCACACCGCGCCGACCCGGCAGCCGTCGAGGAAGGGTTCGCCGCCCTCGACGGTGGCGACGCCGTGGTGGATCTCGTACCCCTCGACCCGCTCGCCGAGCGCCTCGCCGACCGGCCGGGCCAGGGTCTTCTCGACCCCGAAGCGCACCCGTACGGGCAGCAGCCCGAGCCCGTCGACCACGCCGGCCCTCGACTCGACGTCGTCCTCGATCCGCTCGGCGAGCGCCTGGAAGCCGCCGCAGATGCCGAGCACCGGGCGCCCCTCGGCGGCGCGTCGCGCCAGCGCGTCGGCGAGCCCGCGCTCCCGCAGCCAGGCGAGGGCCTTGACGGTGCCCCGGGTGCCGGGCACGACGACCAGGTCCGCGTCGACGAGCTCCTCGGGCCGGTCCACGAACCGGACGACGACGCCCGGCTCGGCGGCCAGCGCGTCCACGTCGGTGAAGTTGGACATCAGCGGTACGGCGCAGACGGCGACCCGCAGCACGTCGGCGCCGACCGGCGGCGCCACCACCGACTCCCGGACGGTGCCCCGCAGCGAGACGCGCAGCCCGTCCTCCTCGTCGATGCCCAGCCCGTGCGCGTACGGCAGGACACCGAGGGTCGGGCGTCCGGTGAGCCCGTGGAGCATGTCGAGGCCGGGCTCCAGGAGCGTCACGTCGCCCCGGAACTTGTTCACCAGGTAGCCGGCGACGAGCTCCTGGTCCTCGGGCGCCAGCAGCGCCGTCGTCCCGAAGAACTGGGCGAAGACCCCGCCCCGGTCGATGTCGCCGACGACCACGACGGGCAGCCGCGCGGCCCGCGCGATGCCCATGTTGACGATGTCCGTGCGCCGCAGGTTGATCTCGGCCGGGCTGCCCGCCCCCTCGCAGATCACGGCGTCGTACGTGCCCCGCAGCTCCTCCAGGCACGCCATCACCGGCTCGAACAGCGTCTGCTGGCGTCCGCCGTGGTAGCCGCGGGCGCTCATCTCGCCGACCGGCTTGCCCATCAGCACGACCTGGCTGGAGCGGTCGCTGCCGGGCTTGAGCAGCACCGGGTTCATCAGCGCGCTCGGCTCGACGCGGGCGGCCTGCGCCTGCATGGCCTGGGCGCGCCCGATCTCCGCGCCCTCCCGGGTCACGAAGGAGTTCAGGGACATGTTCTGCCCCTTGAACGGCGCGACCTTGATCCCCCGCCGGACCAGCCAGCGGCAGATGCCGGCCGTGACGACGCTCTTGCCCGCGTCGGACGTGGTCCCGGCGACGAGCAGCCCC
This sequence comes from Streptomyces sp. NPDC094032, assembly GCF_040303965.1. Lineage (NCBI taxonomy): Bacteria > Bacillati > Actinomycetota > Actinomycetes > Kitasatosporales > Streptomycetaceae > Streptomyces > Streptomyces sp. NPDC094032. The sequence goes on from NZ_JBEOUE010000013.1 coordinate 156,561, forward strand.
CCACCCCTCATGCGTTCCTCCGCTTCAGCGCGCTCGCGATCATCCGGCCGCCCACGCAGGCGGCCAGGGTCAGTCCGGTGACCCGGCGGGACAGCCGTACCGCCCGGTCGATGTCGGCGACCTCGACGGGCCGCCCCTCGCCGTTGAGCACGGGCCGGTGCTCGACCCGGCCGCCGTACGCCAGCGTCCCGCCGAGCCGTACGCCGAGCGCGCCCGCGAAGGAGGCCTCCACCGGGCCCGCGTTGGGGCTGGGGTGCTTCGAGGCGTCCGCGCGCCAGGCGCGTGCCGCGCCGCGCGGGTCGCCGCCCGCGACGGTGGCGAGCACGGCGGTGAGCCGGGCGCCGGGCCATCCCGCGAGGTCGTCGAGCCGGGCCGAGGCCCAGCCGAAGCGGCGGTACTTCGGCGACTTGTGGCCGACCATCGCGTCCAGGGTGTTCACCGCCCGGAAGCCGAGCAGGCCCGGCACGCCCGCGACGGCGCCCCAGAACAGGGCGCCCACCACGGCGTCGGAGGTGTTCTCGGCGACCGATTCGACGACCGCGCGGGCCATCGCGGGACCGTCCAGGGAGTGCGGGTCGCGTCCGCACAGGTGCGGCAGGCGCTCCCGGGCGACCTCCAGGTCCCCGGCCGCGAGCGCCCCGCCGATCGCGCGGGCCTCGCGGCCCAGGGTCGTACCGCCGACGACGGCCCACACGGAGGCGGCGGTCAGGGCGACGGTGGCGGTGCGGCTGCCCCGTACCGTACGGGCGGCCAGCGCGCCGAGCGCCACGGTGGATCCGGCGCAGACGGCGGTGTGCAGGGCGCCCCAGCCGCGGTGGTCGCGCAGCAGGTGTTCCTCGACGGCGCCGGCCGCGCGCCCGAAGGCGGCGACGGGATGGCCGCGGCGGGGGTCGCCGGCGAGCAGGTCGACGGCGAGGCCGGCGGCCGCTCCGTACGCGAAGGCGCTGGTGGCACCCGAGAAGGCACCGGGAATGCTGAGGCCGCGGCCGGGCATGGCGCTCTGTCCTCACTCAGGGTCCGCGCCCTGGATCGACGTGACCGGCGGCGAGAGTTCCTGACTCCCGGCCCCGGGGGGCCGGTCACAGTGGCGGGACCGCGCCGGAATCGCACCGGACTTCCTCTACTGCCGCCGTAATGGCCCCGGCAGTCCACCACGCTGTGCGAACAGCCGTCAACTCACCCTTGACCTGCGTCGGGTCACTGTGCGGAGCGCCACAGACACGAGGACCGGGCGGCCCGCACCTCGTGGTGCGGACCGCCCGGCCGGTGTGCTCGGTGCGTCAGGCGACGATCAGGTAGATGCCGTAGGAGACGGCCGCCAGGCACAGCGCGAAGCAGGCGTAGGCGCCGGTGACGGCGAGCGTGGCGGAGCCGCCGTTCTCGGCGGCCTCCTCCTGCTTGGAGAGGCCCATGACACCGAGGGTGAAGAGGCCCACCAGCGCGACGGTCGCCACGAGGCTGACTCCGAAGACGGAGCCGAGGGCTGCCCAGTCGATCTTCATGCTTGGTTCCAGTTCCTTAGACCGCGGCGGCGGGGGCCGGGGGAGCGGCCGGGTCCGTGGGGCCCGGGGTGGGGATGGTGGTCTTCAGGTCCGCGTCCGCGACGGCGGCGACGGAGCCGGCCGGCGGCGGCGGGGTGACGGCCGCGATGGCGGTGGTCACGACGCCCGCGGGCTCGGCCGGGGCGGCGGGGGCGTCGATGTCGTCGGCGGTGACGTTGGTGTGGTCGACCGGCTTGCGGCGCGACAGCGACCAGATCACGGCCGAGCCGGCCACGAGCAGGACCGCGACGGCGGCGATGCCCCAGGTGCCCTGCTTGGTGAGGAACTCGGCGGCGGCGCCGACCAGGCCCGCGGCGGGCAGGGTCAGACCCCAGGCGACGAACATCCGGGTGGCGGTCGACCAGCGGACGACACCGCCCTTGCGGCCGAGGCCGGCACCCATCACGGCACCCGAGCAGGACTGGGTGGTGGAGAGCGAGAAGCCCAGGTGGGAGGAGGCCAGGATGACCGTCGCGGCGCTGGTCTGGGCGGCGAAGCCCTGCTGCGGCTGGAGGTCGGTGAGGCCCTTGCCCATGGTGCGGATGATGCGCCAGCCGCCGAGGTAGGTGCCGAGCGCGATGGCGACACCGGCGGAGACGATGACCCACATGGGCGGGTTGGCGCCGGGGGCCAGGACGCCGCTGGTGACCAGGGCGAGGGTGATGATGCCCATCGTCTTCTGGGCGTCGTTGGTGCCGTGGGCGAGCGAGACGAGACCGGCGGACGCGATCTGGCCGGCCCGGTAGCCCTTGGCGGTGGCCTTCGTGCCGGTGTTCGACTTGGCGCCGAGGCGGTACGTCAGGCGGGTCGCGACCATCGCGGCCAGACCGGCGACGATCGGCGCGGCGACGGCCGGGATCAGGACCTTGGTGACGATGGTCGGGCCGTTGACCGCGTCCCAGCCGGCCGACATCACGGCGGCGCCGATGAGGCCGCCGAACAGGGCGTGGGAGGAGCTGGACGGCAGACCGAGCAGCCAGGTCAGCAGGTTCCACAGGATGGCGCCGACGAGCGCCGCGAAGATCACTTCTGTGCGAATGCCCTCTTCGTTGATGATCCCGCCGGAGATCGTCTTGGCGACCTCCACGGACAGGAACGCGCCGACGAGGTTCAGCACGGCGGACATGGCCACCGCCGTCTTGGGCTTGAGAGCACCGGTCGAGATGGTCGTCGCCATCGCGTTGGCGGTGTCGTGGAAACCGTTCGTGAAATCGAACACGAGAGCTGTCACGACCACAATCGCGAGCAGCAGCGTGATGTGTTCCATTTACCCAGGCAATCGTTTGACGTCAGTGACTCGTCGAACGTACGCAACCTGGGTGAACGGAAGATGAACTGGGTCGGGCTGTGTGGTGTCCCCAACCAGGGTCCGGAGATTCCGCTTACGTCCCCGATACGTCCCCGATCCCGCCCCGACGGCAGGGCCGTCCACCATGCGGTCACGGTGCGACCCGGGGTAAGCCCTGGCGTACCGGGACGGATACGACTCACCCCCCTTCCACCACTCTCCACCCGTTCCGTCCCGTGGACCCGCCACCGACCCCGTCAGCCGTACGGACGACCCCGCGGGGGAGACCCTTGTCACTCGTCCGGGGTGCCGTCCGGTGGCAGCCTTCCCGCCCTCTGCCGACACTGGGAGCGTGCGCCCGGCTACAGCGACGGCAGTGGCCGTCACCACAGTGATCGGTGTCGGCGCGGCCGCGGTGGCGGCCGGCCGGTACGCAAGCGACGCCGCCCTGGGGGTGCCGTCCGGACGGCCCCTCCCCGGGGATCCGAAACTGACGGTGCACGCCACCGGACCGGGCCGGATCACCCTCACCCGCAGCCTGGCCTCCCTGCGCCCCGGCACCTACGGGATCGAGGCCGCCGGACTGCACGCGGTCGTCGGCCCCGTCCTCGACCGGGTCCCGCACACCGCGGACACCGTCGTGCGCCGGCTCGAACGGGTCGAGCTCGGCACCCTCTCCACCGGCGCCCGCGTCCGCTTCACCCCCCAGCTGCACTGCGGCACCCCCGAGACCGCCCTCGGCCTCTCCTACGAGGACGTCGAGATCCCCGGCGAGCTCGGCAACCTCCCCGCCTGGCTCGTCCCCGGCGCCCACTCCACCTGGGTGATCGCCCTGCACGGCCTCGGCGCCACCCGCGAGCACGCGCTCAACCTGGTCCCCTTCCTCCAGCGCCGGCAGGTCCCCGTCCTCGTCCCCGCCTACCGCGGCGACGAGGGCGCGCCCCCCGCCCCCGACGGCCTCGCCCACCTGGGCGACTCCGAGTGGCGCGACGTCGACGCCGCCATCCGCTACGCCGTCCGCCGGGGCGCCGAACAGGTCGTCCTGCACGGCTGGGGCGCGGGGGCCGCGATGGCCCTGCACGCCGCCGCGGGCTCCGGGGTGCGCGACCGCGTCAGCGGCCTGGTCCTCGACTCCCCGGTCCTCGACTGGGAGGCCACCCTGCGCAACCTCGTCGCCGCCCGCGGCATCCCCGGCCCCCTCGTCCCGCTCGCCGTCCGCGCCGCCCAGGGCAGGACCGGCCTGCACGGCGACCGGCTCGCGGAGGCCGCCGACCCCTCCGGCCTGCGGGTGCCGACCCTCCTCTTCCACGGACCCGACGACACGATCGCCCCCTGGGACCGCTCGCAGCGGCTGGCCGCCCTCCGCCCCGACCTGGTCACCCTCACCACGGTCGGCAACGCCCCCCACGCGGCCATGTGGAACGCGGACCCGCTCCGCTACGAGGAGGCCCTGCGGCGCTTCCTGACGCCGCTCGTCTAGGACAGGCCCCAGCACCCGACGCCGGGCCCGATGCAGCGGCGTTGCGGATTCCGATTGGGCTTTCGGGCCGTCAGCGGGAAGACTGCCCCCGTGACGTCTCGAAAGCCCGATGAACCATTGGCGCGCAACTCCAGACTCCGACTCGTCCGTCCGCGGGCCCTCGCCACCGCGCGGCGGGCCGTGACGACCCGGCGCACCCGCCCGGCGCCGCGGCCGCCCGAGGGGACACCGCCCCGGGCGGAACTGGCCGGCCAGGCCCGTGCCGTGCTGGCCGACGCCGTACGGATCGCCCGCTGGGCCGCCGTGGACCGCAACACCGAGACCGCACCCGCGGACGTCGGCGACGGACAACGGGCCGCCGCCGCGCTCGATCTGACACCCGCCCAGGTCCGGGCCGGCTGGGACCGCGCCCGGCTCGCCGGACTCGTCGAACTGCACGGCGGCACCGCCCGCCCCGGCTGGCGGCTGCACGCCTGGGACCGCGACGACTCCGCCGTGCTGCGCGGCTGGGTCGCCCTCCTCGACGCCTGGTCGCTGGTCCACCCGGTGCCCGAGGCCGTCGCCCCCGGCGCCGTCGCCGAGGTCGTCGAGGCCGTCCCGCAGATCCTCTCGCTGCTCCAGCTCTCCGCCGGGCCCGTCCCCGTGCCCACCCTGCTCGACCTGCTCGGGCAGCGCGTCGAGGAGCTGCGCGAGGAGCGCTGCGAGGTCCCGGCCCCCGGCACCGCCGTCGAGACCGCCCCCGCCGCCGAGGGACTGCCCGCGCTGCTCGACTGGGCCCTCGAAGGCCTGGCCGCCGTCGGCGCCCTGACCCTGGGCACCGGCCAGGCCACCCTGACCCCGCTCGGGAACTGGGCGGTCTGGGTCAAGCTGGAGCAGATCTGCGTCGCCGCCCAGAGCCCCGCCGGCAACATCGAGCAGTCCGCCGAGGACATGCTGCGCGGCTGCGCCCGCCTCACCCCGGGCCCGGCCCGCGACGAGTACCGCGCCTGGCTCGCCGCCCGCACCCTCGCCGGCGCCGTCGGCGAGCTCCTCGCCGTGGCCCGCGGCGAGGACGCCCTGCTGCGCGGCCTCGCCTTCGAGGCCCTGCGGGTGGTCGGCGCCCCGGCCGAGCCCGAGGTCCGCGCCGCCCTCGCCGAGCCCTCGCTGCGCCCGTACGCGCTGCTCTGGCTCGCCGAGTACGAGGGCGCCGACCCCGACGACGCCCCCGAGGTGCTCACCCGCGAGGAGGCGACCTGGCTCTGGGTGGACACCGCCGCCGCCGTCGCCGACCACGGCGAGAGCACCCTGCTCGTACGCCACCTGGACTCGGCCGTGCAGGGCACCGTCCCGGCCCTGCTCGACGCGGTCAGGGCCGTCGGCCACCCACGCACCGTGCAGGTCCTGGTCGCGCTCGCCGCGGCGCACCCCGACCCGGCCCTGGCGAAGGCGGTCCGCCGGGCCGCCTTCCAGGTCCACACGGGCGGGTCCTGACCCCCTCCGGGCCGCGTCCGGGCTGTCGCTACCCGGCCGCGGCGCCGGGGGCGTACGTACCGAAGCTCCAGACGTTGCCCTCGCCGTCCAGGGCCATGTAGTCGCGGGAGCCGTACTCCTGGTCGGTGGGCGGCATCACGATCTCCACGCCGTGGGCCACGGCCCGCGCGTGGTGCTCGTCCACGTCCGCCACCCGCACGTACACCCCCGTCGGGCCGCCGCCCGCCATGCGCTTGTCGAACTCGCTGCCGGAGCCCGAGCTGCCGAGCATCACCATCCCGTTCCCGTACGCGAGCTCCGCGTGCATCACACGCCCGTCCTCGCCCTCGTACACCGCGGTCGCCGTGAAGCCGAAGGCCTCGGTCAGCAGCGTGATCGCGGCCTTCGCGTCCTCGTACCGCAGTGTCGGACAGATGTCGGGTGCCTCGGCCATCCCGACCACTTCCTCTCCTGTGCGGAGTCCCTGACGGAACTCCATGACGAATGTGACCTGGGTCTCAGTCTGGCAGTCGCCACCGACACAGCGCCGGAGGCCGCCGCGTCACCGGAAGGTGTTGCAGCGGGCCAGGTCGCCCGTGGAGTAGCCGGTGGAGAACCACTGCTGCCGCTGCGCCGCCGAGCCGTGCGTCCAGTTCTCCGGCGTCACCCGCCCCTGGAAGCGCTCCTGGATCCGGTCGTCGCCCACCGCCGCGGCCGCGTCAAGCCCGTCGCGGATGTCCTGTTCGGTCAGCCGGGTGATCAGCGGCCGGCCGGTCCGGTCGTCGGGGGTGGTCGTCGCGTGCCGCGCCCACACCCCCGCGTAGCAGTCGGCCTGGAGCTCCACCCGCACGGCGTTGGAGTCGGGACCGGTCCGCCCGTCCTGGGCCCTGGCCAGCGTCCCCATGAGGTTCTGCACATGGTGCCCGTACTCGTGCGCCACCACGTACGCCTGCGCGAAGGGGCCGCCCGACGAGCCGAACTTGGTGCGCAGCTCGTCGAAGAAGCCGAGGTCCAGATAGACCTGGCGGTCGCCGGGGCAGTAGAAGGGGCCGACGGCCGAGGTGGCCGTGCCGCAGGCGGTGGGCACCCGCTGGGTGAACATCACGGTCGCGGCGGGCGTGTACCGCCCGCCGCGCCGGGCGTACTCGGCCCGCCAGAAGTCCTGCACGCTGTTGACGACCGCCACGATCCGGCAGTCCTCCCGGGTGTTCGCGTCCGACCCCTTCTTGCAGGTCTGGCTCACCTGGGTCGCCGAGGAGGCCGTCGCGGCCGGCTCGTCGCCGCCCGAGGACAGGCCGAGTTGCTCGGGGCCCACCCCGAAGAGGAGCCCCAGGACCAGCGCGATCAGACCGATGACCCCGCCGCCGATGGTGGCCCTGCCGCCCGGCACCCGGCTGCCCCGGACGTCCTTGACCTCCGAGGTGTCCAGGTCGGCGTCGTCGTCGAACTGCATGCCCACCGCCCTCCGCGTTTGAGCCGAGTATCGACGGCTCCGCCGTATGCCACCCCTTTTGTGAAGCATGTGAGGTATGCCGCATGGCCCAAAATCAGTTGCAGGAGCCCGTTAGACTGACCACATGGTCTGTCTCCTCTGGGTGCATTAGCGGCGTCGAAGCCCGCCATCAGCCGTCCTTCCGCCCTTCCCACCGCCCAGGAGTCTGTCCGTGATCACCGCTTCCGGTATCGAGCTGCGCGCCGGCGCCCGCGTCCTCATCGAGTCCGCTTCCTTCCGTGTCGCCAAGGGCGACCGCATCGGCCTCGTCGGCCGCAACGGGGCGGGCAAGACCACGCTCACCAAGTGCCTCGCGGGCGAGGGCCAGCCGGCCGCCGGCACCATCGCCCGCTCCGGCGAGGTCGGCTACCTGCCGCAGGACCCGCGCACCGGCGACCTCGACGTGCTGGCCCGCGACCGCGTCCTGTCGGCCCGCGGCCTCGACGTCCTGATCCGCAAGATGCGCCAGAACGAGGAGCGCATCGCCTCCGGCGCCGGCGCCACCCGCGAGAAGGCCATGCGGCAGTACGAGCGCCAGGAGACCGAGTTCCTCACCAAGGGCGGGTACGCGGCCGAGGCCGAGGCCTCCACCATCGCCGCCGCGCTGGGCCTGCCCGACCGGGTCCTCGGCCAGCCGCTGCACACCCTCTCCGGCGGTCAGCGCCGCCGCATCGAGCTCGCCCGCATCCTCTTCTCCGACGCGGACACCCTGCTCCTCGACGAGCCGACCAACCACCTCGACGCCGACTCGATCACCTGGCTGCGCGACTACCTGAAGACCTACCGCGGCGGCTTCATCGTGATCTCCCACGACGTCGACCTGGTCGAGACCGTCGTCAACAAGGTCTTCTACCTGGACGCCAACCGCTCCACGATCGACGTCTACAACATGGGCTGGAAGCTCTACCAGCAGCAGCGCGAGGCCGACGAGAAGCGCCGCAAGCGCGAGCGCCAGAACGCCGAGAAGAAGGCCGCCGCGCTCAACTCGCAGGCCGACAAGATGCGCGCCAAGGCCACCAAGACGGTCGCCGCGCAGAACATGGCCAAGCGCGCCGAGCGCCTGCTGTCGGGCCTGGAGGCGGTCCGCGTCTCCGACAAGGTCGCCAAGCTGCGCTTCCCGGAGCCCGCGCCCTGCGGCAAGACCCCGCTCACGGCGGAGGGCCTGTCCAAGTCGTACGGCTCGCTCGAAATCTTCACCGATGTGGACCTGGCCATCGACAAGGGCTCCCGCGTCGTCATCCTCGGCCTCAACGGCGCGGGCAAGACGACCCTGCTCCGCCTCCTCGGCGGGGTCGAGCGGCCCGACACCGGCGAGGTCACCCCGGGCCACGGCCTCAAGCTGGGCTATTACGCGCAGGAGCACGAGACCCTCGACCCCGAGCGCACGGTCCTGGAGAACATGCGCTCCGCCGCCCCCGACCTCGACCTGGTCGAGGTGCGCAAGACGCTCGGCTCCTTCCTGTTCTCCGGCGACGACGTCGACAAGCCGGCCGGGGTGCTCTCCGGCGGCGAGAAGACCCGGCTCGCGCTGGCGACCCTGGTCGTCTCCTCGGCCAACGTGCTGCTCCTGGACGAGCCCACCAACAACCTCGACCCGGCCAGCCGCGAGGAGATCCTCGGCGCGCTGCGCACGTACAAGGGCGCGGTCGTGCTCGTCACCCACGACGAGGGTGCCGTGGAGGCGCTCGACCCGGAGCGGATCATCCTGCTCCCGGACGGCGTCGAGGACCTGTGGGGCCCGGACTACGCGGACCTGGTCGCCCTGGCCTGACCGGCGCGGACCGCCCGGGCCCGGAGTGATCATGCCGGGCTGGATCATTCGGCTCATGGGTGATCCTTCATCTGAGTGAGAGCGTCTCGTACCCCCGGCGCGGGCCCTGCGGAATCCTTCCGCCAGGACCCGCGCCGCACTGGTGTTCCCGCCGTGTCGCTGACCTGGCACTTCCCGCCCCAGGGGGCTCGGAGGCCGCGCCCGGACGCGGCGGAACGGTCGATTCCGTTCGTGTCGTTCCCGTCCGCCCGCGCCAAGCCGATGGCACGGACCTTGTCGAATGGGTGGCCAGGAAGTCCGGGAGGGGTGATCATGAGAAGTCCAGAGCGCACTTCCCATGAGGAGGCACGGGTGGCCGAGACTCTGAAGAAGGGCAGCCGGGTGACCGGCGCCGCGCGCGACAAGCTCGCGGCAGACCTGAAGAAGAAGTACGACTCCGGTGCGAGCATCCGGGCGCTGGCCGAGGAAACCGGCCGCTCCTACGGATTCGTCCACCGGATGCTCAGCGAGTCCGGAGTCACGCTGCGGGGACGCGGCGGAGCGACACGGGGCAAGAAGGCGGCCTCGGCCTGACATCGGGGCGGCCCGACCGGACCACCGGGTCTCCCGGTGGCCACTCGGTCGACCGCGTGGTCGACCGAGTGGTTACTGTGCAGTCACTTAGCATCGGCTGACGTGCTGTACCGGACCGGAGGCGCCCCCATGACTACGCTCGACGACTCTGAGCTCGTATTCGACAAGGACGGTGTACGGCTCACCGTCGAGGACGCCGTTGCCACGGTGACCCTGACCAACCCGGCGAAGCGCAACGCCCAGTCTCCCGCTCTGTGGCGGGCGTTGACGGAGGCCGGCCGGTCACTGCCGGGCAGCGTGCGGGTCGTGGTCCTGCGCGGTGAGGGCAAGTCCTTCTCCGCGGGCCTCGACCGGCAGGCGTTCACGCCCGAGGGCTTCGACGGAGAGCCGTCCTTCCTGGAGATGGCGCGCGGGTCCGAGGAGGACCTCGACGCGCTCATCGCCGAGTACCAGGAGGCGTTCACCTGGTGGCGCCGCAGCGACATCGTGTCGATCGCGGCCGTCCAGGGGCACGCCATCGGCGCGGGCTTCCAGCTCGCGCTCGCCTGCGACCTGCGGGTCGTCGCCGACGACGTGCAGTTCGCCATGCGCGAGACCAGCCTGGGCCTGGTCCCGGACCTCACCGGTACGCACCCCCTCGTCTCCCTCGTGGGCTACGCCCGCGCGCTGGAGATCTGCGCCACCGGCCGGTTCGTCCACGCCGAGGAGGCCGAGCGCACCGGCCTGACCAACATCGCCGTGCCCGCCGCCGAGCTCGACGCGACGGTACGGGACCTCAGCGCCGCGCTGCTCTCCGCGCCGCGCTCCGCCGTCATCGAGACCAAGGCGCTGCTCCAGGGCGCCACCGGCCGTTCGTACGAGGAGCAGCGCACCGCCGAGCGCGCCGCCCAGGCCCGCCGCCTGCGCGACCTCGCGGGCCTCGGCGACTGAGGCCCTGGGGCTCAGCGCAGCTCCGACACCACCACCGTGACCGTCGTCGCCTCCGGGGCGGCGGCGGTCACGGCCGTACGGACGGCGCGGGCCACGTCCAGGGCGCGGCGGCCCGCGGTCACCGCCAGTTCGAGCCGCAGATCCCCGGCCGCGCGCTGGACCGGGCCCCCGTAGGCGTCCGTGAGGGCGGCCACGCCCTCCACCGCGAGCGCGGCGAGGGCCGCCGGGTCCGGCGGCGCGGGCGGCGAGGTTCGCCCGGGCGGGGGAGTGGGGGTCACCGGATCCGGTGGGGTGTCGAGCAGCTCCGTGACCCGGAGGTCCACCCCCGCCACCACCAGCCCGAAGCTCTCCTCGGCAGCCCCGAGCAGCGCCGTCCGCAGCCGCCCGGCCAGCTCCGGCAGGGGCCGCCCCGCGACCGCCGCGAACTCCAGGGCGATGCCCAGCTCCCCGGGCGGGAGTCCGCCCGGTGGCACCGGGAACGGCGCCTCGGCCGCCGCCACTGCCAGCCGGAACCGCGGCGGCTCCGGCACCGTGCCCCGTACCGTCCGCGCGGCCTCGGCGAGCACCTCCCGTACCGCCCGCTCCGCGATCCACGCCCCGTCCGCCGGCCCGCCCAGCGGCAGCAGCCGGTCCGTCGCGCGCCCCATCTCCACCGTCGTCATGGCCCCAGCCTGCCGCATCCCCGGCGCGAGACCGGGCAAGCACCCTTAGTGTGGGCAAACAAGACAAAAGCCTCACGGAAGGACGGACGCTGATGGCTGACAGCGCGCACTCCGACCAGCAGACCCCGGTGACCAGGCGCGGCGGCGGCGACCCCGCGTCCCGGGGACGGACCACGATCGCCGACGGGGTGGTCGAGAAGATCGCCGGCCTCGCCGCCCGCGACGTCGTCGGCGTCCACGCCATGGGCAGCGGGCTCTCCCGCACCCTCGGCGCCGTCCGGGACCGCGTGCCCGGCGGCGGCAAGTCCGGCGTCACGCGGGGCGTCAAGGCCGAGGTCGGCGAGGTGCAGACCGCCCTCGACCTGGAGATCGTCGTCGACTACGGGGTCTCCATCTCCGATGTCGCCGGGGCGGTCCGGGAGAACGTCATCGCCGCCGTCGAGCGGATGACAGGACTTGAGGTCGTCGAGGTCAACATCGCCGTCAGCGACGTCAAGCTGCCGGACGAAGAGGACGAGGAGCCGGAGTCGCGGCTCCAGTAGCCGACGGCACGACGACGAAAGGGCTCAGCATGAGCATGGCGGTGGTCGGCCTGGTGGCCGGCATGGCGCTCGGCTTCGCCGGGTACTTCGGCGGCTTCGGGGCGTTCGTCCTGGTCGCCGCGCTGGGAGCGGTCGGCTTCATCGCCGGGCGCTTCCTCGACGGCGACCTGGAGGTCGGCGAGTTCTTCCGGAGCCGCGAGCGCGGCGACCGGCGGAGGTGACCCGGGGTGGCAGCGGACCTGGCCAGGGACCGGGTGGGGGCGGCCGCACGGGGCGCGACCACCGTCGCCGACCGCGTCGTCGCGAAGATCGCCGCGCAGGCGGCCCGTGAGGCGCTCGACACCCTCCCCAAGGGCGCCTCTAAGCCGCACGCCTCGGTGGTCGTCCACCGCGAGAGCGCCCGCGTCGCGGTGAGCCTCGAACTCGCCTACCCCTCCGACATCGGCCGCCAGTGCGGCGCCGTCCGCGGCCGGGTCCGCCACCGGGTGGAGGAACTGGCCGGCCTGGAGGTCCACGAGGTGGCCGTCCACGTAGAGAAACTCCACTCCGCGCACACCGCGCACGAGAAGGCCCGGGAGCGCCTGCGATGACGACTGGCCCTGAGGACGGGCGGGGTCCGGATCCCGGAGACGGGGCCGGCTCCGGCTCCGGTTCGGGCGGCGCCCCGGACGGGGGCGCCGCCCCCACCCCCGTCCCCGTGCTCACGAAACCCGGCCAGGACCCCGACCGGCCCCCCGACACCCCCGACCCGCAACCCCCCGGCCGCCGCTTCTGGGCGGTCCGCCGGATCCCCGCCGCGCTGCTCGCCGTCGTCCTGCTCGGCGGTGCCGGGCTGCTCCTGTACGACGTGGCGGCCGTACGGGCGGAGCGCACCGCGATGGCCTGGCGGCGGTCCCTCGCCGACGGGCTCGCGAGCCGGCCGCTCGACGACACCTGGGTCCGGGTCGGCGCGGGCGTCGCCGTGCTGCTCGGGCTCTGGATGCTGCTGCTCGCGCTCACCCCGGGCCTGCGCGGCATCCTGCCGATGCGCCGCGAGCACGCCGACCTGCGCGCCGGACTCGACCGCGAGGCCGCCGCGCTCGCCCTGCGCGACCGGGCCATGGAGGTGTCCGGCGTGCAGTCCGTACGGGTCAGGATGGGCCGCGCCAAGGCGGCCGTACGGGCGGTCTCGCACTTCCGCGAACTCGACGAGGTCCGCTCCGACCTGGAGCGCGTCCTCACCACCGGCATCGACGAGCTCGGGCTCGCCCGTCCGCCGGCCCTGACGGTACGGGTGGCCAGGCCGCCCAGGAAGGGGTGACGGCGTGACCGTCGTGCTCCGGCGCGTCAACCGGATCGTGCTCGCCCTCGCGGGACTGCTGCTCCTGGCGGGCGGCGGCGCGGTGCTCGCGGCCTCCTTCGGCCTGTCCCTGCCGTCCTGGTGGCCCTGGTCGGGCCCCGACGACGTGCTGCTCAGCAGGTCCGAGCGGCAGCACTGGCGCGCCGAGAGCTGGTGGTGGCCGACGGTCATCGCCCTGCTCGGGCTCGTCGTGCTGCTCGCCCTGTGGTGGCTGATCGCCCAGTTCCGCCGGGCCCGGCTCGCCGAGGTGCTCGTCGACAGCGGCGACGGCGAGGAGGCCGTCCTGCGCGGCCGGGCCCTGGAGGCGGTCCTGGAGGCCGACGCGGCGGCCCAGGAGGGCGTCGCGAGGGCCCGCGTCTCGCTCACCGGCCGCCGCACCGCCCCCCGTACCCGCGTCGCGCTCCTCCTGGAGCCGTACGCCGCCCCGGCCGCCGCGCTGACCACCCTCTCCGCCGAGGCCCTGGGCAACGCCCGCACCTCGGCGGGACTGCCCGCGCTGCCGACCGAGGCCCGGCTGCGCGCGGTCAAGCACCGCGCCCGCCGGGTCAACTGAACCGGGCTCAGAACCCGCTGCGCGCCCCGCCGTCCACCGGCAGCATCACGCCCGTCAGATACGAGGCGGCGGGCGAGAGCAGGAACGCGGCCGCCCGGCCGAACTCCTCCGGGGTGCCGTAGCGGCGCAACGGGATCCCCGCCTCGTTCGCCGCGCGGGCCGCGTCCGCGTCGCCGGACAGCGCGTCGAGCGAGCGGACCCGGTCGGTGTCGATCCGGCTCGGCAGCAGCCCGACCACCCGGATGCCGCGCGGCCCCAGGTCGTTGGCGAGCGACTTGGCGAACCCGGCCAGACCCGGGCGCAGCCCGTTGGAGATGGTCAGGCCCGGGATCGGCTCGTGCACCGAGGCGGACAGCACGAAGCCGATGACCCCGCCCTCGGGCAGCGCGTCCGCCGCCGCGCGGGCGAGCCGCACCGCGCCCAGGAAGACCGTGTCGAAGGCGGCCGCCCACTGCTCGTCCGTGTTGTCCGCGGCGAAGCCGGGCGCCGGGCCGCCGACGCTGATCAGCACCCCGTCGACGCCGCCGAAGCGCGCCCGCGCCTCCGCGATCAGCCGCTCCGGGGTCGCCGGGTCGGCGTTGTCGGCGACGACGCCCGCCGCGCCCGGCCCCAGCTCGTCCACCGCCGCCGCGACGGAGGCCTCCTCGCGCCCGGTGACCAGCACCTTCGCGCCCTCGGCGAGCAGCGCCTCCGCCGAGGCCCGGCCGAGCCCCCGGGTCGCGCCGGTCACCACGTACACACGGTCCTTCAGTCCAAGATCCATGGCCCTATCCTGCCGTCTCCTCCGCGGCCAGCGCGAGGGCCGTCCCCACCAGACCGATGTGGCTGAAGGCCTGCGGGAAGTTGCCCAGCTGCCGGCCCGCCACCGGGTCGTACTCCTCCGCGAGCAGCCCCACGTCGCTGCACAGCCCGATCAGCCGCTCGAAGAGCTCGCGCGCCTCCTCGGTCCGCCCGGTGAGCCGCAGCGCGTCCGCGAGCCAGAAGGAGCAGACCAGGAAGGTGCCCTCCTGCCCCGGCAGCCCGTCCACCGAGTCGCCCTCCGCCGAGTAGCGGCGCACGAAGCCGTCCTGGGTCAGCTCCGCACGTACCGCGTCGACCGTCCCGACGACCCGCGGATCGTCCGGGGGCAGGAAGCCGACCTGGGGGATCAGCAGCGTCGCCGCGTCCAGCTCGCGCGAGCCGTACGCCTGCGTGAAGGTGTTGCGCACCGGGTCGTACGCCTTGTCGCACACCTCCGCGTGGATCTCGTCCCGCAGCGCCCGCCAGCGCGCCGGGTCGCCCGGCAGCGACGGCACGGCCTCCAGGGTGCGCACCGCCCGGTCGGCCGCCACCCAGGCCATCACCTTGGAGTGCGTGAAGTGACGGCGCGGGCCGCGCACCTCCCACAGCCCCTCGTCGGGCTTCCGCCAGTTCGACTCCAGGAAGCCGAGCAGGCTCAGCTGGAGGTTCCAGGCGTGCCGCTCGGCGGGGATCCCGGCCTCGCGGGCGCGGCTGAGCGAGTCCATCACCTCGCCGTACACGTCGAGCTGGAACTGCTCCACGGCCGCGTTCCCGGTCCGCACCGGCGCCGAGTCGGCGTAGCCGCGCAGCCACGGCAGGGTCGTCTCGGGCAGCCGCCGCTCGCCGGCCGGGCCGTACATGATCTGGAGGTCGGCCGGGTCGCCGGCGACCGCGCGCAGCAGCCAGTCGCGCCAGGCCGCCGCCTCCTCGACGTATCCGGCGGAGAGCAGCGCGCCGAGCGTGAGGGAGGAGTCGCGCAGCCAGCAGGCCCGGTAGTCCCAGTTGCGCACCCCGCCGAGCTCCTCGGGCAGCGAGGTGGTCGGGGCGGCGACGATGCCGCCGGTCGGGCCGTAGGTGAGCGCCTTCAGGGTGATCAGCGAGCGCACCACGGTGTCCCGGTAGGGGCCTTCGTACGTGCAGCGGGCCGCCCACTCCCTCCAGTCGGCGAGCGTCTGCTCCAGCGCCTCGAAGGGGTCGACGAGGTCGGGGCGCGGCTCGTGGGAGGGGTGCCAGGTGAGCACGAAGGCCACCTCGTCGCCCTCCTCGACCGTGAACGACGAGCAGGTCGCGAACTGCTGCCCCCAGGTCTTCACCGGCGGCTCGCTGCGCAGCCACGCCGAGTCGGGCCCGGCGACGGCGACCCGGTGCCCGTCGGCCCGGCGCATCCACGGCACGATCGAGCCGTAGTCGAAGCGCAGCCGCAGCACCCCGCTCATCTCGACGCTTCCGCTGACGCCCCGCACGATCCGCATCAGGTCGGGGGCCTTGTCCCGCTGCGGCATGAAGTCGACGACCTCGACGGTGCCCGTACGGGTCTCCCAGCGGGTCTCCAGGACCAGGGTGTCCTCGGCGTAGCGGCGGCTGGTGCAGGTGCCGGCGCCCTTGGGGGCGATCCGCCAGTGGCCGTTGTCCTCGTCGCCGAGGAGCGCGGCGAAGCACGCGGCCGAGTCGAAGCGCGGCAGACACAGCCAGTCGACCGATCCGTCGCGGCCGACGAGCGCGGCGGTCTGGAGATCGCCGATGAGGGCGTAGGCGTCGATACGTTGCGTCACGCTTTGGGCTGTTCCCGGAAGCGGCGACGGTCAATCAGTTCAGGCGGTCGCCCCGGCGGGCTCGGGCGCCCCGTCCGTCGCCTCGGCCCCTGCGGCCGCGGCCTGCCGGTCGCGCTTCTCGCGCCGCACCAGGATCACCCAGCCGACGGGTACACCGGCCGTGAAGAGCCACCACTGGACGGCGTACGCCATGTGTGCGCCGATCGAGTCGTGGTCGGGCTCGGGGATCAGCTCGGGGGTGTCCCCGGCCGGCTCGGGCGCGGTCTGCTCGATGTAGCCGCCGACCACCGTCCGGCCGAGCAGCGCGGCCTGCTGCGCGCTGTTGATCAGCATGACCTGGCGGTCGGGCAGACCCTTGAGGTCCTTGATGCCGCTGGCGCCGGTCGTCTCGTCGGCCTTGAGCCGTCCGGTGACCGTGATCTCGCCGCGCGGGGCGGGCGGCACCTTGGGGAAGGAGTGCTGGTCGTCGGCGGCGGGGATCCAGCCACGGTTGACCATGACCACCTCGCCGTCCCTCAGGACCAGCGGGGTCAGCACATGCACGCCGACCCGGTCGTCGGCCGAGGTGCGCCGGCGCACGACGACCTCATGGGCGGTGTCGAAGGTCCCGGTGGCGGTCACCTGCCGCCAGTAGTCGGCGCGCGGGACGGTGTGCCCCGGCGAGGTCAGCTCCTCGACCGGGACGGACCTCGCCCGCAGGTTGTCCTCGATCAGCGCGTTCTGGGCGACCCGGCGCTCATGCCGGTGGAACTGCCAGAAGCCCAGCTCGATCATCACGGGGATGAGGACGAGGGCGACGAGGGTGAGGATCACCCACTGCCGGGACAACAGGAAGCGGTACACCCCATGACGGTACAACTCGGCTCACGGGGTGCCCGCACGGGGGTTGCCAGATCGTTTCCTCACCGGCCTGCGAGACGGCTCGCCCGATCACACCCGGTCGACGATCCCCGCCTTCCCCTCCGCGCGGGCGCAGTGCGCGCCGCAGTACCAGTTGCCCTCGACCTCGACCCCTTGGCCGATGATCTGGACCCGGCAGTGTTCGCAGATGGGCGCCATGCGGTGGATGGCGCAGGAGAAGCAGTCGAAGACGTGCACCGCGCCCTGCGCGTGCACCTCGAAGGACATGCCGTAATCGTTTCCGCAGACCTCACAACGTGCCATGCGCCACAGGGTGGGGCCGACGGCGGGCGAGGGCCGGGCGGCGCGCCCGGCCCGCCCGGGCCGTCACTCGTCTGCCGGGGTCACGTCCCGCAGCAGCTGGGTGTACGCGGCCTCGTCGACGACCGGCGTGCCGAAGGACTTCGCCTTGACGGTCTTGGAGGTCGCCGAGTCCGGGTCGTTGGTCACCAGGAGGCTGGTGACCCGGGAGACGCTGGTCGCCACGTGCAGTCCGGCCTCGACCGTGCGGTCCTCCAGGAGCTCGCGGTCGACGGAGGTGTCGCCGGAGAACGCCACCCGCATGCCCTGCTTGAGCGGTTTGTCCGTCTCGTACCGTCCCGGGTTCGGATACGGGCACGCCGGCCGCTTCCGCGAGGGCCGCCAGCTGTTCGCCCGGTAGGAGGACTGGTAGCCGACCCGCGGCTGGGCCGGGGCCGAGGCCCACTCGGTCAGCGGGCGGCACTCCAGGAGCGGCAGCCGCACGTTCCGCCCGGCGGCGGCGTGCAGGCTCGGCCGGAACGCCTCCGCGAGCACCCGGGCGTCGTCCAGCGCGTTGTGCGCCCGCTGCTGGACCACGCCGAAGTGCGCGGCGAGCGACTCCAGCTTGTGGTTGGGCAGCGGCAGCGCCAGCTCCTTGGAGAGCGCGATGGTGCACAGCCGCTGCCGCACCGGTGCGGTGCGCTCGGCCCGCGCGTACTCGCGGGCGATCATCTGCCAGTCGAACATCGCGTTGTGCGCGACGAGCACCCGCCCGTCGAGCCGCGCCGAGAACTCCTCGGCGATCTCCGGGAAGAGCGGCGCGTCCGCGAGCACGTCACTGGTCAGCCCGTGGATCCACACCGGCCCGGGGTCCCGCTCCGGATTGACGAGCGTGTACCAGTGGTCCTCGACGTCCCCCTGCGCGTCGAGCCGGTAGACGGCAGCGGAGACTATCCGGTCGTCGCGGGCGAGGCCGGTGGTCTCCACGTCGACGACCGCGTACCCCTGTGGGTAGGCGGCCGGCCACGTCGCTGCTGTCGTACGGTCGTCGAGCATGGTCACTGAGAATACGGGCCGCCAGTGACATCGCCGCTCCCGGTGCCCCCTCAGTGACCGGAACCGGTCATCGCGTTGACGGCTCCGGCCCGGTGTGCGTGCCCGTGCGCGCGCCGGTGGCCCCGCCCAGCAACCCCGCCACCAGCGCCCGTACCGCCGTCGTGAAGAGCCGTTCGGTGTCGACGGGGGCGGCCAGGGCGTGGGTCAGTGCCGGGTCCTCGGTGGTGGGGGTGTCGGGTGTCGGGGGCCACGGTTCGGGGTCCGCCGGGGTCTGGGCCGGGGAGCGTTCGCGGTTGCGTTCGACCAGGACGTGGCCGACGACCTGGAACTGGACCGCGTGCACCAGCTCGGCCGCGCGGGCGCCGCGCAGTCCGGCCGCGTGGGCCTCGTGGATCAGGGCGCGCTGGGCGGGCAGGAACATCTGCTCCGTCAGGCCGCGTTCGTGGACCATCGCCACCAGGTGGGGGCGGTCGCGGAGGGCGCGGCGCAGCAGCCGGGCCACCGAGACGATGCGCTCGGCGGGGTCCGCGCCGTGCGGGCGCAGGGTGCCGAGGTCGGCGACCGTGCGCTCGACGAGCGCGTCGAGCAGCGACTCCCGGTTGCCGACGTGCCAGTAGATCGAGGTCACCGCGGTGCCGAGCTCCGCGGCGAGCCTGCGCATGGTGAGGGCGGCCGGGCCGTGCTCCTTCACCAGGGCGGCGGCGGTGTCCAGTACCTGATCGCGGCTCAACGCGGTGCGTGCCATCGGATCCCCCAACTCCAGTGCGTGCACGGCTCTTTACCCTTCCGGGCCATCGGTGTAACTGTGTTACAGGCCGATACGTTCCCGAAAGGCGGTACGTCATGGCACGAGTACGGTACGGGGCGCGCACCGAGGCGGAGATCGCCGCGACCCGCGAGAAGAGCGCGGGGCTCCCCGACATCTGGTCCACCGGAGTGGTCGCCGTCTGGGAGACCGACCCCGACGTCGTGGCGGCCGTCCTGCCGCCCCCGCTCAAGCCCACCGCGCGCCCCCTGGTGCGCGTCAACATCAGCAAGGTCGACCTCCCCGGCTACCCCCTCGGCGCCGGATCGGTCGCCGTCGCCGCCGCCCACGGCGACCAGGAGGGCTGGTACCCCCTGGTCATGCCGATGACCCACGAGCGCGCCCTGACCGGCGGCCGCGAGGTCTTCGGCGAGCCGAAGAAGCTGGGCGAGGTCCTCGTCGACCGCGACGGACTCACCGTCCGGGCCTCGCTCGCCCGCCACGGCATCGCCTTCGTCGAGGTGCGCGGCGCCGTCTCCGGCGAGCTCCCGCTGCCCGAGCCGGCCCAGAAGACCGACTTCTACTTCAAGTTCCTGCCGGCCGTGGACGGCGCGGGCACCGGTTTCGACGCCGACCCCGTCCTCGTCCACTGCGTACGCAACGAGAAGGTGCGCCGCCTGGAGCGGATCACCGGCGACATCGTGCTGCGCGAGTCGATGTACGACCCGGTCGCCGACCTCCCGGTGCGCCGGCTCGTCGAGATCACCATCGGCGAGAAGACCACCGACCAGAAGGGGCGGGTCGTCGAACGGGTCAGCGCCCAGGCCCTGCTGCCCTACCTCCACCAGCGGTACGACGACCCGCAGCAGGCCCTCGACGCGCCGCCCGAGGGCTCCCTGGAAGGACGTGCCTGATGGAACTGCGACAGGGACAGGTCGCCGTCGTCACCGGCGCGGCCAGCGGCATCGGCCTCGCCATGGCCCGCCGCTTCGCCGCCGAGGGCCTCACCGTCGTCCTCGGCGACGTCGAGGAGGCCCCGCTGGCCAAGGCCGCCGAGGAGCTGATCGCGGACGGGGCGCAGATCCTCGCCCGTACCGTCGACGTCAGCGAACCCGACTCCGTACGGGCCTTCGCCGACGCCGCGTACGACACCTTCGGCGCCGTCCATGTGCTGTGCAACAACGCGGGCGTCGGCTCCGGCGCCGAGGGCCGCATGTGGGAGCACGAGCCCAACGACTGGAAGTGGGCCTTCGCCGTCAACGTGTGGGGCGTCTTCCACGGCATCCAGGCCTTCCTCCCGCGCATGCTCGCCTCCGGCGAGCCCGGCCACGTCGTGAACACCTCCTCGGGTGACGGCGGCATCGCCCCGCTGCCGACCGCCTCCGTCTACGCCGTCACCAAGTCCGCCGTCGTCACCATGACCGAGTCGCTCTACGCGCACCTGAAGGCGGAGGGCGCCTCCGTCGGCGCCTCGGTCCTCTTCCCCGGCCCGCACATGCTCCGCACCGGTCTGTGGGAGTCGCACCGCAACCGGCCCGACCGGTACGCGAAGCAGCGCCCCCGCCGGACTCCGTACCGCAGTCTCGACCAGTGGGAGTCGGCCATGAAGGAGGCCGGGCACGAGATCGCCTTCACCCCGGTCGAGGAGGTCGCCGAGCACGTCGTGGACGGCATCAGGGCCGACCGCTTCTGGATGCTGCCGGCGAGCGAGCACAGCGACCGGCAGATCAGGGCGCGCTCGCAGTCGATGCTCGACCGCGCCAACCCGTCGTACCTGGAGAGCTTCATCCTCGACTGAGAGGGCCTGGCCATGAGCCACGAGGACCCGTATCTGATCATCTCGTCCGACTGTCACGCCGGGCTCCCGACCGAGGAGTACCGGCCCTATCTCGACTCCCGCTTCCACCGCGCCTTCGACGACTTCCTCGACGGGCGCCAGGCCCGGCGCGAGGCCATGACCCGGCTCGGGGTGCGCAACGAGGCCTTCGCCGACAAGTGGTTCCGCGACAACGAGGAAGGGCTGAAGGGCGGCTGGGACACCGCCCAGCGGCTCAAGGAGCTCGACGGCGACGGGGTGGCCGCCGAGGTCGTCTTCCCCGACGCGGACGCCGTCGACAGCCAGACCGCCGCGCCCTTCGGCGTCGGCCTCGGGCTCTCCGGCGACCAGGACCCGGAGCTCGGCATGGCGGGCGCCAAGGCGCACAACCGCTGGCTCGCCGACTTCGTCTCCCGTAACCCCGAGCGGCACTGCGGGGTCGCCCTGCTGCCCGTCACCGCCGACCCGGCCGAGGTCGTCGCCGAGATCCACCGCGCCAAGGAGTCCGGGCTCGGCGCGCTGATGATCCCCTCCATGTGGGTGGACAAGGCGCCCTACCACGACCGGCGTTACGACCCGGTGTGGGCCGCCGCCGCGGAGACCGGGATGCCCGTGGTGACCCACTCGGGCGCGGCGCCGCGCGAGGAGTACGGGGACCACCTCGGGATCTTCGTCTCCGAGGTCACGTTCTGGCCGGCCCGGCCGCTGTGGTTCCTGCTCTGGTCCGGAGTCTTCGAGCGGCACCCGGGGCTGAAGTTCGGCGTCGCCGAGTCCGGCTGCTGGTGGCTGCCGAACCTGCTGTGGTTCATGGACCGGCTCTATCTGGGCGCGCACGGCGGAAAGAAACTCTCCCCCTTCGCCGAATTGAAGAGGCCGCCCAGCGAGTACCTGGACCGCCAGATGTTCATCTGCGCCACCAACACCAAGCGGCGCGAGCTCGCCCAGCGGTACGAGATCGGCGTCGACAACATCCTGTGGGGCTCCGACTTCCCGCACCCGGAGGGCACCTGGCCCGCCACGCGGTCGTGGCTGCGGAGCACCTTCCACGACATCCCGGTCACGGAGACCCGGCGGATGCTCGGGCTCGCCGCGGCGGAGGTCTTCGGATTCGACCTCCAGAAGCTGGATCCGATCGCCCGCCGCATCGGCCCCACCCCCGCCGACCTCGGCCAGCCCGCCGACCAGGGGCCCGTGGAGGCGTCCTGGGCGCGCTCCCGGGAGGTCGGCCGGCACTGGCTGACGGAGCACGACTTCCCGGTGCTCGGGGTGACGCCGTGACCCCCGACACCCCCGTGACCGCCGGGCCCGACCGCTACACGGTGATCTCCGCCGACTGCCACGCGGGCGCCGACCTCCTGGACTACAGGCCGTACCTGGAGAAGAAGCACCACGACGACTTCGACGCCTGGGCGGCGACCTACGTCAACCCGTACGAGGACCTGCTCGCCGACACCGCCGACCGCAACTGGAACTCGCGGCGCAGGCTGCGCGAACTGGAGGCGGACGGCATCGTCGCCGAGGTCGTCTTCCCCAACACCATCCCGCCGTTCTTCCCCAAGGCCTCCCTGATGGCCCAGCCGCCCACGCGCAGCGAGTACGAGCGGCGCTGGGCCGGCCTCCAGGCGCACAACCGCTGGCTCGCCGACTTCTGCGCGGACGCGCCGGGGCGGCGCGCGGGGGTGGCGCAGATCCTGCTCAACGACGTGGACGCGGCGGTCGCGGAGATCCGCCGCACCCGCGAGGCGGGGCTGACCGGGGGCATCCTGCTGCCCGGCGTCCCGCCCGGCTCGCCCGTACCGGAGCTGTACGCGGAGGCGTACGACCCGATCTGGGCGGTCTGCGCCGAGCTGGACGTCCCGGTCAACCACCACGGCGGCTCCGCCTCCCCGCCGCTGGGCGACGAGCCGGCCGCCCGGGCGGTGTTCATGGTGGAGACGACCTGGTTCTCGCACCGGGCCCTGTGGCACCTGATCTTCGGCGGGGCCTTCCGCCGCCACCCGGACCTGAAACTGGTCCTCACGGAACAGGGTTCGGGCTGGATCCCCGGCGTGCTGCGGATGCTGGACTACTACCACGACCGCCTGGTCGCGGCGTCGACGAAGGCCTCGACGGCCGAGTCGAAGTTCGGCGCGGGCCTGGCCGAGTCCATGGGCAGGGGCCCGAGCGAGGTGTGGCGGGACAACTGCTTCGTCGGCGCCAGTTTCATGCGCCCGCACGAGGTGCCGCTGCGCGACCGGATCGGCCTCGACAAGATCATGTGGGGCAGCGACTACCCGCACGACGAGGGCACCACCCCGTACTCCCGCGAAGGCCTGCGCATCGCGTACGCGGGGCTGCCGAGGGAGGAGGTCGCCGCGATGGCCGGCGGCAACGCGGCCCGTGTCTACGGCTTCGACCTCGGCCTCCTCGACTCCCTGGCCGCCGTCCACGGCCCGACCGTCGAGGAGATCGCCGAGCCGCTGAAGGAGGTCCCGGCGGGCGCCACCAGCCCGGCGTTCGCGCTGGGCGGGTCGGTCCGCGTCTGGTGAGCCGCCGGGTGCGACCCTCCTGACGTGACCGAAACCCCCGCACACGACGAGGCCCACGGCGGCGGCCTCGGCTCCCGTCTCAACTGGCTCCGGGCCGCCGTGCTCGGAGCCAACGACGGAGTCGTCTCCACCGCGGGCCTCGTCGTCGGCGTGGCGGGCGCCTCCGACTCCCAGTCCGCCCTGCTGACGGCAGGCCTCTCCGGGCTGCTCGCCGGCTCGATGTCGATGGCGGCGGGGGAGTACGTCTCCGTCTCCACCCAGCGCGACTCCGAGGTGGCCGCCCTCGCGCAGGAGCGCCGGGAACTGCACGAGGACCCGGAGGCCGAACTCGACGAACTCACCGGGCTCCTGACCGCCCGCGGCCTCTCCGGGGACGTCGCCCGCGAGGCCGCCGAGCAGCTCACCGCCCGTGACGCCCTGCGCGCCCACGCCCGCGTGGAGCTGGGCATCGACCCCGACGCCCTCACCAGCCCGTGGCACGCCGCGGTCGCCAGCTTCCTCGCCTTCACCGTCGGCGCCCTGCTCCCGCTCCTCGCCATCGTCCTGCCCCCGGAATCCACCCGCCTGTGGATCACGGTCCTGTCCGTCCTCGCCGCCCTCACCTTCACCGGCTGGTGGAGCGCCCGCCTCGGCGCCGCTCCGCCGGGCCGCGCGATCCTGCGCAACGTGGGCGGGGGAGCGCTGGCGATGGCGGTCACGTACGCGGCGGGGTCGCTGCTGGGGGCGACCGGGGTGTGACGGCGCG
This sequence comes from Streptomyces sp. NPDC094032, assembly GCF_040303965.1. Classification (NCBI taxonomy): domain Bacteria; kingdom Bacillati; phylum Actinomycetota; class Actinomycetes; order Kitasatosporales; family Streptomycetaceae; genus Streptomyces; species Streptomyces sp. NPDC094032. Next base: position 180,763 of record NZ_JBEOUE010000013.1, read on the forward strand.
CGTCCCGGGCGAACCTGCCGCCTTGTGAGAACCGGCCAACCCCTGCTGACAAGTCGTCTCGCATACTTGTCGGTAACGTCATCTAGCCGTCCCCGCGCCCCCGCCCGTACCGTCGTCGGCATGTCCCACCAGCACCTCCGGCGCGCCCTCCTCCTCGCCTTCCTGCTCGCCGCCGCCGTCGACCTCGGCTCCCTCCTCGCGGGCGCGGAGCTCGGGCATCTGATCGCCAAGCCGCTCCTCATGCCGCTGCTCGCCGGGTACGCGGCCACCCGGGGCGCCCCCCGGCTGCTGGTCGCCGCGCTCCTCCTCGGGTGGGGCGGGGACGTCTTCCTGCTCTCCGACGCGGACGGGGCGTTCCTCGTCGGCATGGGGTCCTTCGCCGTCGGGCACGTCTGCTACCTGGTGCTCTTCGGGCGGCGCCGGACGAGCCTCGCGCTGGGGGCGGCCTACGGGGTCGCCCTCCTCGGGACGGTCCTGGCCCTGTGGCCCGACCTCCCCGCCGACCTGCGGATCCCCCTCGTCGGCTACTCGATGCTGCTCACCGCCATGGCCTACCGCTCCAGCTCCCTCGGGCTGCTCGCGGGCGCCGGAGGCGCGCTCTTCCTGCTCTCCGACACCCTCATCGCCACCGACATCGCGGGCTGGCCCCAACTGCCGGCCCCCGATTTCTGGGTCATGCTGACCTACATCGCGGCGCAGTTCCTGCTGACCGAGGGGACCCTGCGGGCAACGTACGGTGACCGTCGTACAAAAGCGCCGCGGGCAATGTACGGTGAACGTCGTACAAAAGCCTGAGCACAGCGAGGAACGTCCGCCATGCGCGCCACCACCATCCACGCCCCCTTCGACATGCGCGTGCAGGACGTGCCCGACCCCGTGATCCAGGACGCCGGCGACGTCGTCGTCCGCGTGGTCCGCGCCTGCATCTGCGGCAGCGACCTGTGGGCCTACCGCGGCGAGTCCGCCCGCCAGCCCGGCCAGCGCATCGGCCACGAGTTCCTCGGGATCGTCGAGGAGGCCGGCGCCGGCGTCCAGGGCTTCCGCAAGGGCGACCTCGTCGTCGCCCCCTTCGTCTGGTCCGACGGCAGCTGCGCCTACTGCGCCGAGGGCCTCCAGACCTCCTGCCCCAACGGCGGCTTCTGGGGCTCCGTCGGCTCCGACGGCGGCCAGGGCGAGGCCGTCCGGGTCCCCTTCGCCGACGGCACCCTCGTCAAGCTGCCCGCCGAGGCCGCCTCCGACGACCACCTGCTCACCGCCCTGCTCGCCCTCTCCGACGTCATGGGCACCGGCCACCACGCCGCCCTCGGCGCGGGCGTGACCAAGGGCTCCACCGTCGCCGTCGTCGGTGACGGCGCCGTCGGCCTGTGCGGCGTCCTCGCCGCCAAGCGGCTCGGCGCCGAGCGGATCATCGCGCTCGGCCGCCACACCGCCCGCACCGACATCGCCCGCGCCTTCGGCGCCACCGACGTCGTCGCCGAGCGCGGCGAGGCCGCCGAGGCCGCCGTCCGCGAGCTCACCGGCGGCCAGGGCGCCCACGCCGTCATCGAGGCCGTCGGCACCGAGCAGTCCATGCGCACCGCCGTCGCCATCACCCGCGACGGCGGCTCCATCGGCTACGTCGGCGTCCCGCACGGCAGCGGCACCGGCCTCGACCTGTCCGTCATGTTCGACCGCAACATCGCCCTGCGCGGCGGCGTCGCCCCCGTCCGCGCCTACATCCCCGAGCTGCTCCCGGACATCCTGGACGGCACCATCGACCCGTCCCCGGTCTTCGACCTGACCGTCGGCCTGGACGGCGTCCCCGACGGCTACAAGGCCATGGACGAGCGCACCGCGCTCAAGGTCCTCGTCAGGCCGTGAGCCAGGCGGGCTCGTCCCCGCCCTGGAGGCCCGGCGGCCGCGACCAGCCCGCCGGGCCGCCCTCGTACGCCACCGGCGACAGCGCGTGCCGCAGCAGCCCCAGCGGCCCCGCCGTCTCCGTGACGTACCGCTCCTGGTCGTACCGGGGCAGGGTGCCCGTCAGCCAGTGCCCGGTCTGGGCCAGCGAGAGGCGTACGAGGCGGGTGCCGCCCTCGCGGTCCTGCTCGGTCAGCGAGCGCAGCACCGCCGCCGCGAGCAGATAGCCCGTGCCGTGGTCCAGGGCCTGCGCGGGCAGCGCGCCCGGCTCCGCCGCCGAGCCCTCCACGGCCGCGATGCCCGTCGCCACCTGCACCAGGCTGTCGAAGCCGCGCCGCCCGGCCCACGGCCCGTAGTCGCCCCACGCGGAGAGGCGGGCCACCACAAGGCCGGGGCGGTGCAGGTCGAAGCGGTCCAGGGCGCCCGGCCGGTACCCGGTCACCAGCACGTCCGCCGCGTCGAGCAGCTCGCCGAAGGTGCGCCGGTCCGACGGGCGCTCCAGGTCGAGCGCGGCCGTCCGCTTCCCGATGTCGGTGTCCGCGTGCTGGTCCGGCAGCTCCGGATTGCCCGGCGGGTCGATCCGCAGCACGTCCGCGCCGAGCAGGGCGAGCGTCCGGGTGGCGACCGGGCCCGCCAGGACCCGGGTCAGGTCCAGCACCCGCAGCGGGCCCGAACGCGCCCTGGGCGCCGCCTCGTCGAGCCGCTCCCGGGTCAGCGGCGGCCGGGCCGCCACCTCACGGCCCTGCTCGCTCGCCGCCCACTCCTCGGGCGTGCGCAGGGCGACGGCGAGGCCCCCGGCCCCGTACACGAGCGTCTCGGTCTCCACCGCCGTCCGCCCGCCGATCGCCGCCGCGACCGCCTCCACCGAGTCGGCGACACCGAGCGCGGCGAGCAACGCGGCCTTGTGGTGCGGGTAGTTGGCGTGGGTACGCACCCAGCCGTCGGCCGCCCGCCAGAAGCGCGACAGGGGCGCGAAGCTGACCGGCGCCCGCCCGTCCACCCGCAGCTGCCGCTCGCTCGTGAACGCGGTGGCCACCGCCCCGTCGTCCACCCGGACCGCGCCCGGTGCCCCGGCGCGCTCGACGGCGGCCAGCGAGCAGACCGCGACCGTCGCCCGCGCCAGGTCCATCACCGGCAGCCGGGCCGGCAGCAGCCCCGAGGGTCCGCCGTACGTCACCCGGCCGAGCAGGGCGGGATCGCCGCCCAGGGCCGCCCACAACAACTCCGTACCGCCGCGCACCGTGTCGTCCATGCCCGCATGATGGCACTCGGTGCCACATGAAGAGGCCCTGGTGTGGCGCACCACACCAGGGCCTGATCACCGATCAGCACATGTGCTTAGCGACGGACCGCCGCCAGCGCGTCGACGATGCCCGCGCCGTAGAAGCCGTTCTTGTTCTTGCCGCCCTCGCACACCGCGTCGACCTTGCCGTCGGCGTCGATGTCGTACGGGTTGGTGCACGCCTGCTCGTTGGCCTGCTTGTACAGCAGCGCCTTCAGGGCCGCCGGCGAGGCGTGCGGGTGGGTCGACTTCAGCAGCGCGAGGACGCCCGCCACGTGCGGCGAGGCCATCGAGGTGCCGGCCTTGTAGTTGTAGCCGCCGTTGACCGTGGTCGACAGGATGCGGCCGTTGACCGCCGGGGCGTCCGGGGTCTGGTACTCGGTGCGGTCGCCGCCGGGCGCCGCCACGTCGATGACGCCGAGACCGTAGTTGGAGTACGAGGACTTCAGGCCCTTGGCGCCGGTCGCGGAGACCGTCACCACGCCCGGCAGCTGCGCCGGGTAGTCGAAGCACTCCTTCGGGTCGATGACCCGGTCGCCCGGAGTGGTGTCGTTCGGGCTGCTGTTGTCGACGATCGAGTCGGCCGCGAGGTCGAACTTCGAGTTGCCGGCCGCCGCCACGTTGACCGTGCCCTTGCGCTCCGCGTAGCGGGTCGCGCGGGTGACCGCCTCGATGAGGGCCTTCTGGTCCTCGTCGTTCTTGCAGGCGAACATCCACGGGTCGGTGTAGTAGCTGTTGTTCGTGATGTCGATGCCGTTCTCGGCCGCCCACACGAAGCCGCAGACCACGGCCTCGGTGTAGAAGAAGCCGTCGGGCGTCGACACCTTGATGCCGGCCAGCTTCACGCCGGGCGCGACACCGGTGACGCCGATGCCGTTCTTGGCGGCGCCGATCGTGCCCGCGACGTGCGTGCCGTGGTCGGACTCGCCCGGGTTGGGACGCCACGAGCCGGGGGTCGTGTCGGCCTTGCCGCTCACGCAGTTGGCGGAGGCGGCCGCGTCGAAGTTCGGCGCCAGGTCCGGGTGGGTGTCGTCCACACCGGTGTCGATGATGCCGACGGTGACGCGCTTGCTGCCGAGCGTCTTCTGGTGGGCCTTGTCCGCCTTGATCGCGGGCAGGTCCCACTGCAGGGGCTCCAGCGGGTCCTGCTCGTCCGTGGCCGCGGCCGTGGCGGCCTTGACCTCGGCCGGGGTGAGCGCCTGGTCGCCCTCGCCGACGGAGTCGTCGGCGGCGGCCTTCAGCGGCGCCGTACGGGTCGCGCCGGCCGACACCACGCCACGCACCTGGCGGATCGACTGGGCGAACTCCGGGTTCTTGGAGTGGACGACTATCACGCCTATCTGGTCGTAGGACACGACCACTTCACCGCCGGCGGCGGCGATCGCCTTCTTCACCGAGGCGGCCGTCCAGCGGCCCCCCTCGACGTTGACGACGTACGAGAGCTGCGGGCCGTCGGTGGACACGGCGGCCGTGACGTCGCTCAGCTCCGCGGCGGAGGCGGCGCCGGAGGGCAGGAAGCCGAGCGAGGCCGTGAGCGCGAGACCAACCGGCAGAGCGAGTACTCGGCCGCGCCTCGATCCCAGATGAGCCATGGGTTCTCCACATCATCCGTCTGTACTGCCCGCACGCCGATTGCATGCGAACAGGTGCATGACGAGTGAAGCTATCGCCGATCTTCCCCACGATTCAATGAGTTGAGAAGACTTCATGAAGATCGGGCAAAAAAATCCACCCCGGTGAACCGCTTCGCCGTGCCCTCCGTGCCGTTGAGCAGGGGAGGGGCCCCGTCCGGAAGCCCCCGCTCCGCACCGCAGTGAGGCCCTCCCTTGTCCATGCCGTCCGCCCCCGCGTCACGAGGAGATTCCGTGGCTACCGAAGCACCGCCGCCACCGAGCGGAACGGAGACCGACACCGGTCCCGCCCAGCCCACCACGGAGCAGTTCATCGAGGTCCAGGAGGGCGAGGAGTTCGGTGAACTGCGCCGCACCTACCGGTCGTTCGCCTTCCCCCTGACGGTCGCCTTCATCGCCTGGTACCTGCTGTACGTCGTGCTGTGCAACTACGCGGGCGACTTCATGGGCACCAAGCTGTTCGGCAACGTCAACGTGGCCCTCGTCCTCGGCCTCGGCCAGTTCGCCACCACCTTCCTCATCGCCTGGCTCTACTCGCGGCACGCGGCGAACCGCCTCGACCCGAAGGCCGAGGCCATCAAGGCGCGCATGGAGGCCGACGCATGAGCACCCCCGACACCACCCTCCTGCTCGCCGCGGGCAGCGGCGCGAGCGAGCACCGCCCGCTGATCATCGGGCTCTTCGCCGCCTTCGTGGTCGCCACCCTCGTCATCACGATCTGGGCCGGCCGCCAGACCCGCAGCGCCGCCGACTTCTACGCCGGCGGACGCCAGTTCACCGGCTTCCAGAACGGCCTCGCGATCTCCGGCGACTACATGTCCGCCGCGTCCTTCCTCGGCATCGCCGGAGCCATCGCCCTCTTCGGCTACGACGGCTTCCTCTACTCGATCGGCTTCCTCGTCGCCTGGCTCGTCGCCCTGCTCCTGGTCGCCGAACCGCTGCGCAACTCCGGCCGCTTCACCATGGGCGACGTCCTCGCCTACCGGATGCGCCAGCGCCCCGTCCGTACCGCGGCGGGCACCTCCACCATCGTCGTCTCGATCTTCTACCTGCTCGCCCAGATGGCCGGCGCGGGCGTCCTCGTCTCGCTGCTGCTCGGCATCACCAGCGACGGCGGCAAGGTCGCGATCGTCGCCCTCGTCGGCGTCCTGATGATCGTGTACGTGACGATCGGCGGCATGAAGGGCACCACCTGGGTGCAGATGGTCAAGGCCGTCCTGCTCATCGCGGGCACGCTCCTGATCACCTTCCTCATCCTGCTGAAGTTCCACTTCAACATCTCCGAGCTGCTCGGCGCCGCCGCCACCAACAGCGGCAAGGGCGAGGCCTTCCTCAAGCCCGGCCTCAAGTACGGCGCCACCGGCACCTCGAAGCTGGACTTCCTCTCGCTCGGCATCGCCCTCGTCCTCGGCACGGCCGGCCTGCCGCACATCCTCATCCGCTTCTACACGGTGCCCACCGCCAAGGCCGCCCGTAAGTCGGTCAACTGGGCCATCGGCATCATCGGCGCCTTCTACCTGATGACGATCGTGCTCGGCTTCGGCGCCGCCGCCCTGCTCAAGAACAGCGACATCATCGCCTCCAACAAGGCGGGCAACACCGCCGCCCCGCTCGCCGCCCTGGAGATCGGCGGCGGCGCCGGATCGACGGGCGGCGCGATCCTGCTCGCCGTCATCTCCGCCGTCGCCTTCGCGACCATCCTCGCCGTCGTCGCGGGCCTCACCCTCGCCTCGTCCTCGTCGTTCGCGCACGACATCTACGCCAACGTCATCCGCCGCGGCCAGGCCACCGAGAAGGAGGAGGTACGGGCCGCCCGCTGGGCCACCGTCCTCATCGGCGTCGTCTCGATCGCCCTCGGCGCCCTCGCCCGCGACCTCAACGTCGCGGGACTCGTCGCCCTCGCCTTCGCCGTCGCCGCCTCCGCCAACCTGCCGACGATCCTCTACAGCCTCTTCTGGAAGCGCTTCACCACCAAGGGAGCGCTCTGGTCGATCTACGGCGGACTGGTCTCCGCGGTCGTCCTGGTGCTGTTCTCGCCGGTCGTCTCCGGCAAGCCCACCTCGATGTTCAAGACCGTGGACTTCTACTGGTTCCCGCTGGAGAACCCCGGCCTCGTCTCCATCCCGCTCGGCTTCCTGCTCGGCTGGCTCGGCTCGATCCTCTCCAAGGAGGAGCCGGACAAGGGCAAGTACGCGGAACTGGAGGTCAAGTCCCTCACCGGCATCGGAGCGCACTGATCCGGATACCGTCCGCCACCATCCGCCGGCCGCGTCGTAGAGTTCTACGACGCGGCCGGTCCGGTCCTCGTGACAATCGGGCCGTGCCCGGTGTCGGAGCGGTCACGTAGGCTCGAACGAGAAGCCACCGGAAGCTCCGGCGGAAGAAAAAAGGGGAGGGGGGCCCAGTGCTCATCGACACCTACGGGCGGGTCGCCACCGATCTGCGTGTCTCCCTGACCGACCGGTGCAACCTGCGCTGCACCTACTGCATGCCGGAAGAGGGCCTGCAGTGGCTGGCCAAGCCCGATCTGCTCACCGACGACGAGATCGTCCGGCTGATCCGGATCGCCGTCACCGACCTGGGCGTCACCGAGGTCCGCTTCACCGGCGGCGAGCCGCTGCTCCGCCCCGGCCTCGTCGGCATCGTCGAGCGCTGCGCCGCCCTGGAGCCCCGCCCCCGGATGTCGCTCACCACCAACGGCATCGGCCTCAAGCGCACGGCCGCCGCCCTGAAGACGGCCGGCCTCGACCGGGTCAACGTCTCCCTCGACACCCTGCGCCCCGAGGTCTTCAAGACCCTCACCCGCCGCGACCGGCACCACGACGTCCTCGACGGCATGGCCGCCGCCCGCGACGCGGGCCTCACCCCGGTCAAGGTCAACGCGGTCCTGATGCCGGGACTCAACGACGACGAGGCCCCCGACCTGCTCGCCTGGGCGATGGCCGAGGGCTACGAGCTCCGCTTCATCGAGCAGATGCCCCTCGACGCCCAGCACGGCTGGAAGCGCGACGGCATGATCACCGCCGGGGACATCCTGGAGTCGCTGCGCACCCGCTTCGAGCTCACCGCCGAGGGCGAGGGCGAGCGCGGTTCGGCGCCTGCCGAGCGCTGGACCGTCGACGGCGGCCCGCACACGGTCGGCGTGATCGCCTCCGTCACCCGCCCGTTCTGCCGGGCCTGCGACCGCACCCGGCTCACCGCCGACGGCCAGGTGCGGACCTGTCTGTTCGCCACCGAGGAGACCGACCTGCGCGCGGCGCTCCGCTCGGACGTGCCGGACGCCGTGGTCGCCGAGATATGGCGGAAGGCGATGTGGGGCAAGAAGGCCGGCTCGGGCCTCGACGACCCCAGCTTCCTCCAGCCGGACCGCCCGATGTCAGCGATCGGCGGCTGACTCCCCGTCCCAGTCGGCGAAGGCGACGACGTCCTTCAGGAAACCCCGTACGCCCAGGAACTGGGAGAGGTGCTCGCGGTGCTCCTCGCACGCGAGCCACGTCTTGCGCCGCTCCGGCGTGTGCAGCTTGGGGTTGTTCCAGGCCAGCACCCAGACGGCATCGGCCCGGCAGCCCTTGGCGGAACAGATCGGCTTCTCTTCGCTCACTGGACCATTGATCACAGAACCATTGTCCAGCAAGGGCGATGCCGAGCAGCCACGGGGGGAGCTGCCCGGCATCGGTCCGTCGCTCCGACGGGGGATGCGGAGCGCGTAGGCAGTATGTCACGGCCCATGGGGTGAGGTGCACCGGAACTTCATGATTGATCTGAGCACTTCTCGCGCCCCGGAATCACGCTGTGTGATCGTCTCCGGCGTCCCGGCGTTCCGCATCGGCTTCCAGTGAGGGCCGCACCGGATGCGGGATGAAGGTGGAGGGAAGGGACGGCGGGGTCTCGCGTCCGGCGTTGGCGATCACCACGGCGATATAGGGGAGCAGGGCCCCGATCACCAGCGCCACGACGGCCACGTACCGCTCCACGTTCCACAGTGAGGCCGCGGCGATCACCGAGAGCGTGCGGATCGACATCGAGATGACGTACCGCCGCTGCCGGCCGCGGACGTCCTCGGCGAGGCCCTGCCGGGCGCCGGTGATCCGGAAGACCTCGGTTCCGCCATGCTTCCGCATCACATTCCACCACCCACGAGCCGTGCCGGACTCTCCCCGGTCCGTACCTGCTTCCACGGTACGCCCGTCGTTCCCGGCGGAGGAGACCGGGGCACGAATGGCGTCGTCCGACATGCGCCGTATGGCCGACCGCCGGAGACTGGGCACACACGCGCACGAGGAGGCGACGATGGGTTGGTTGTGGGCGATCATTGTGGGCTTCGTCCTGGGCCTGATCGCGAAGGCGATCCTCCCGGGGAAGCAGCAGATCCCGCTGTGGCTGACGACCGTGTTCGGCATTGTCGGAAGCGTGCTCGGCAACGCGGTCGCGACCTGGATCGGGGTCAACGACACCAAGGGCATCGACTGGACCCGTCATCTGCTCCAGCTCATCGGCGCCGTCGCCGTGGTGGGCGTGGGCGACATGCTGTGGGCCTCGATGAGAGGCAACAAGCAGCGCACCTGAGCACCCACCCGGCCATGACATGACGGAGGCCCGGTCCACGCGGACCGGGCCTCCGTCATGACGTACGGGGTCAGCCGGTGAACTCGATCGCCGCCAGGTTCTTCTTGCCCCGGCGCAGCACCAGCCAGCGGCCGTGGAGCAGCTCGTCCGCCGACACCTCGGCGTCCTCGGCGGTCACCTTGACGTTGTTCACGTAGGCGCCGCCCTCCTTCACCGTGCGGCGGGCGCCCGACTTGCTCGGCGCGAGACCGACCTCGGTGAACAGGTCCACCACGAGGCCGAGCTCCGAGACCCGCGCGTGCGGCAGCTCGGAGAGGGCCGCGGCGAGGGTCGACGCGTCCAGCTCGGACAGCTCGCCCTGGCCGAACAGCGCCTTGGAGGCGTCGATGACGGCCTGGCACTGGTCGGCGCCGTGCACCAGGGTGGTGAGCTCCTCGGCCAGCGCCCGCTGGGCGGTACGGGCCTGCGGCCGCTCCGCCGTCAGCTTCTCCAGCTCCTCCAGCTCCTCGCGGGACTTGAAGGACAGGATCCGCATGTACGTCGAGATGTCACGGTCGTCCACGTTCAGCCAGAACTGGTAGAACGCGTACGGCGTGGTCATCTCCGGGTCCAGCCAGACGGCGCCGCTCTCGGTCTTGCCGAACTTGGTGCCGTCGGCCTTGACCATTAGCGGGGTCGCCAGCGCGTGGGCCTGCGCCTCCGGCTCAAGCCGGTGGATCAGGTCCAGGCCCGCCACCAGGTTGCCCCACTGGTCGGAGCCGCCCTGCTGGAGCGTGCAGCCGTAGCGCCGGTACAGCTCCAGGAAGTCCATGCCCTGGAGCAGCTGGTAGCTGAACTCCGTGTAGCTGATGCCCTGCTCGGACTCCAGGCGGCGGGCGACGGAGTCCTTGGTCAGCATCTTGTTGACCCGGAAGTGCTTGCCGATGTCCCGCAGGAACTCGATCGCCGACAGGCCGGCGGTCCAGTCCAGGTTGTTCACCATGACCGCGGCGTTCTCGCCCTCGAAGGAGAGGAACGGCTCGATCTGCGAACGCAGCCGGTTCACCCAGTTCGCGACCGTCTCGGGGTCGTTCAGGGTGCGCTCGGCGGTCGGCCGCGGGTCACCGATCTGGCCGGTGGCCCCGCCGACCAGCGCCAGCGGCCGGTGCCCGGCCTGCTGGAGCCGGCGGACGGTGAGCACCTGGACCAGGTGGCCGACGTGGAGACTGGCCGCGGTCGGGTCGAAACCGCAATAGAACGTGACGGGACCGTCCGCGAGGGCCTTGCGCAGGGCCTCTTCGTCGGTGGACTGGGCGAAGAGCCCACGCCACTTCAGCTCGTCGACGATGTCGGTCACGTCGTCCGTCTCCTCGGTGATGAATGGCTGGAATGGTTGTCCCGCCCAGTCTAGGCGGGTCAGACGCCCTTGCTGACCGAGCTCATGTTGAAGTCGGGCACCCGCAGGGCGGGCATCGCGGCCCGGGTGAACCAGTCGCTCCACTCGCGCGGCAGCGTCTTCTCCGTCCGGCCCGCCTCGGTGGCCCGCGACAGCAGGTCCACCGGGGACTCGTTGAACCGGAAGTTGTTCACCTCGCCGACCACCTCGCCGTTCTCGACGAGGTAGACGCCGTCCCGGGTCAGGCCGGTGAGCAGCAGCGTCGCCGGATCGACCTCGCGGATGTACCAGAGGCAGGTCAGCAGCAGACCCCGCTCGGTGGCCGCGACCATCTCCTCCAGGGAGCGCTCGCCGCCGCCGTCCAGGATCAGGTTCCCGGCTCCGGGCGCCACGGGCAAGTGAGTAAGGCCCGCGGTGTGCCGGGTGGTGATCAGATGGGCCAGCTTCCCGTCCCGTACCCAGTCCACCGGGGAGATCGGCAGGCCGTTGTCGAAGACGGACGAGTCGTCGCCGGAGGAGTGGGCGATCACGAACGGCGCGGACTCCAGGCCCGGCTCGTTGGGGTCGCTGCGCAGGGTCAGCGGCAGCGGCGAGAGGGTCTCGCCGAGCCGGGTGCCGCCGCCGGGCTTGGAGAAGACCGTACGGCCCTCCACCGCGTCCCGGGCCGTGGAGGACCACAGCTGGTAGATCAGCAGGTCGGCGACGGCGGTCGGCGGCAGCAGCGTCTCGTACCGCCCGGCGGGCAGCTCGATCCGGCGCTCGGCCCAGCCCAGCCGGACGGCGAGCTCGGCGTCGAGCGCGGCCGGGTCGACGTCCTTGAAGTCGCGGGTCGAGCGCCCGGCCCACGCGGAGCGCGAGCGGTCCGGCGACTTGGCGTTGAGCTCCAGGGTGCCCTTCGGCTGGTCGTGCCGCAGCCGGAGTCCGGTGGAGGTGCCGAGGTAGCTGGAGGTGAGCTCGTGGTTGGCGAATCCGTACAGTTCCCGGCCGCCGGCGCGGGCCCGGGCGAAGGCCTCGCCGAGCGCGGGCGCGAAGGCGTCGAAGACGGCGGAGGTGGTCTCGGCCGGCGCGTCCGTGAAGTCGGGCGACGCGGCCACGCCGGTCACCAGCGGCTGCGCGTCCTCGGCGGGCCCGGCGGCGCGCGCGGCCGCCTCGGCCTCGCGGACCAGCGGCTCCAGGTCGGCGGCGGTCACCGCCGAGCGCGAGACCACACCGGAGGCGGTGCCCTGGGCGCCGTCCACGGTGGCGATCACGGTGAGGGTGCGGCCCCGGGTGACGCCGTTGGTGGTGAGCGTGTTCCCGGCCCAGCGCAGATTGGCCGAGGACTCCTCGTCGGCGATGACGACACAGCCGTCCGCGCGGGACAGCTCCAGGGCCTTCTCGACGATCTCGTACGGCTTGCTGACGCGGCTCATCGACCGGCCTCCTGCGTCGTGTTCAGAATGTTGACGCCCCGGAAGAGGGCGGACGGGCAGCCGTGCGACACGGCGGCGACCTGGCCGGGCTGGGCCTTGCCGCAGTTGAACGCGCCGCCGAGGACGTACGTCTGCGGGCCGCCGACCTGCTCCATGGAGCCCCAGAAGTCGGTCGTCGTCGCCTGGTACGCGACGTCCCGCAGCTGCCCCGCGAGCCGCCCGTTCTCGATGCGGAAGAAGCGCTGGCCGGTGAACTGGAAGTTGTAGCGCTGCATGTCGATCGACCAGGAGCGGTCGCCGACCACGTAGATGCCCCGCTCCACGCCCCCGATCAGGTCCTCCGTGGAGAGCCCGCCCGGATCCGGCTGGAGCGACACGTTGGCCATCCGCTGCACCGGCACATGGCCGGGGGAGTCGGCGAAGGCGCAGCCGTTGGAGCGCCCGAGCCCGGTCAGCTTCGCGATCCGCCGGTCCAGCTGGTAGCCGACGAGCGTGCCGTCCTTCACCAGGTCCCAGCTCTGCCCCGCGACGCCCTCGTCGTCGTACCCGATGGTGGCGAGCCCGTGCTCGGCGGTGCGGTCGCCCGTCACGTTCATGATCGAGGAGCCGTACGCCAGCTTGCCCAGCTGGTCGAAGGTGGCGAAGGAGGTGCCCGCGTACGCCGCCTCGTAGCCGAGGGCGCGGTCCAGCTCGGTGGCGTGGCCGATGGACTCGTGGATGGTGAGCCACAGGTTCGACGGGTCGACGACCAGGTCGTAACGGCCGGCCTCGACGCTCGGCGCCCGCATCTTCTCGGCGAGCAGCCCGGGGATCTCGTCGAGCTCCTTGTCCCAGTCCCAGCCGGTGCCCGTCAGATACTCCCAGCCGCGCCCGACCGGCGGCGCGATGGTCCGCATCGAGTCGAACTCGCCGGTGGTCTCGTCGACGGCGACCGCGGTGAGCGACGGGTGCAGCCGGACGCGCTGCTGGGTGGTGACGGTGCCCGCCGTGTCCGCGTAGAACTTGTTCTCGTGCACGGTGAGCAGCGAGGCGTCCACGTGCGCCACGCCGTCGGCCCGCAGCAGCCGCGCGCTCCAGTCGGCGAGCAGCCCGCTCTTCTCCTCGGCGGAGACGGTGAAGGGATCGATCTCGTACGAGGAGACCCACACCTTCTCCGCGTGCACGGGCTCCTCGGCCAGCTCCACGCGCTCGCTGGACCCGGCCGCCGCGATCACCTTCGCCGACAGCTTGGCCATGGCGACCGCCTGCGAGGCGACCTTCGCCGCCCCGTCCATGGTGAGGTCGACACCGGAGGCGAAGCCCCAGGCCCCGCCGTGCACCACCCGCACCGCGTACCCGAGGTCCGTGGTGTCCGAGGACCCGGACGGCTTCGCGTCCCGCAACCGCCACGAGGCGCTGCGCACCCGCTCCAGGCGGAAGTCGGCATGATCGGCACCGAGCGCGCGAGCCCGCGCGAGCGCCGCGTCGGCGAGTGCCCGCAGGGGCAGCGCTGTGAAGGAGGGGTCGATGTCGTGGGCCACGGGCGGCCTCGCTCTCGGCGATCGATGATGTGGTGAGGGTGGGTGACCGGTGTGGAAAGTCAATCACGGGTCGAGCGGGGGCATCTTCCACGCGTCGCCATCCGTGTCGTGTCCGTCACCAACAGGATTTCGGGTGCCGGGTGTTGGAGGGTCCGGAATAGTGCGTTGGCATAGCCGCCGTCTTCATAGGATGAGATGATCCAGCGCATGCAGGGGTGGGTGAACGAAGCCAAGATCTGGCTTTCCTCGCTGGACGAGGACGGCTTACGGTCGCTGTTGGCCTGGCATCAGTGCTTACGGGGCGACAAGCACAACCACAGGTCGGGCAAACCGGTCCGACGGACCCCGCCCTCACGTCGTGAACTGAACGCGGCACGTGTGCGGATCGCAAGGTCGCAGCCGTCCCAGGTGACGGCAATCGTCACCTGTGGCCTCAGCTGGGCGGCCGGGGCGCTGCGAGACGAGTACGGCTTCGCCGAGAGCACCCTCTCCACCCCGACGCTCGACGACCTCCGCGCCATGCTCAAGGTTCTGGATCCGCCCCTCGCGCGTTGCGCGCTCTACGGGATGCTCCTCCCGGAAGCGGGCGAACTTCCTGCGGCTCCGCTCGCCAAGGCGCACCATGCCGTGCTTCGGGCTGCCGCCGACAGCGAACCCGAGGTTGTGGACACACCTCATGATGGGCCGTCGTCCGGCCCCCGCGCCTCCCGGCCGTCCGTGAACTCTCCATGCTCCGAGAGTGAGGAACCTGCTCGCATGCCCGTACGTGAACCCGCATCAGACCACGTCAGCGACCTGGCCGATGCGCTCGACGGGCTGAAGAGCGCCGGAGAGCGACTGGCCGAAGGCCTGCGATCGGCCGCGGACCACGTGGCGGTGGGCCGACTTCCCCTGGGAGACCTCGCCGAGGGAATCGCGGACTGGACCGCCGACCGCGAGCGGCTCACGGAGCTTCTGGCCGTGGCGGGGATTACCTGGGGGCCTGGCGACGGGCATGCTGCGGCAGGGGCCGAGCTGGACCGTGTACGGAGGGAACGCGGAGAGCAGATCGAAGCTCTGCGCCGCAAAGCCGGCAAGTACGCGGAGCTGCTGGAACTGGCCGACGACGGCGAGGAGGCGTCCGATGTCCGCCGCCAGCTGGACCGTATCCGGACGCAGCTGCGCGGACTCGGTGCGGCGGTGGAGGCCACGGAGCCCGGGGCATCCGAGGGGGCCGGCGAAGCGGAGGGAGTGGACCTCCCCGCCGAGCCCGCCGAAGCCCTGGACCCCGGCAACGCCCTGCCGATGCCGATTCCGGTGCCCGCTCAAGAGCTGTCATCCGCACCCGTGAGTGAGCAGACGGCCGAGCCCTCGGGGCGGACCCTCGCATCCGACCAGCCGGGGAAGGCCTCCGTACCGCAGCAGCCCACGGGGACGACGGGGCACGGCACTGGCGACGCCACGCCGCCCGGCACGGCCTGGGCCCCGCACCGTTCCCCGGCGCGCGTACATGTCGACGCATCGGCGATCGAGGCCGTTCGCAGGGCGGTCGAGCCGCCCGTCGTGGTGGCTGTACCTGTTGCGGGCACGGATTCGGCCACCCCCGCACAGGCCGAGCCGGCGGCCGAGGCGAGCGATTCGGACGAGTCGTGGCCCGACGGCTTCCGGGCGCCCGACTGGGACCCGTCCGCGCCCTGGGACACCGGAGCCGAACCGCCCGTGCGTCGGCTGCTGTGCGAGGGCCGGATCGCGGAGGCGTACTGGATGACCGTCGCCGCTCGCGAGAACGACGTCAGGGCACGCGCGCTCGCCTTTGCCGCCGCGGCCTTCGACTGTGTCTCGGACAGCGAGGCCACCCCCGTCCAGATGGCGCACGAACTCGACCCCGCCCTCGTCGCCCAGGACCGCGAGGCGCATCTGGTGGCCTTGGTGGCCGCCCTTCGCACCGGGCTGACGGCGCGCTGGCCGCATGCTCTGATAGGCGGTTCCACCATGCCGCCGGGGCTCACCACCCCCTGGCAGCACCTGTTGGACGTGCTCGTCGCCGCTGTCCTCGGCGGCCGGGTCTTCGAACCCGGCATGCTCGAGGACAGCGGCGAGGACCAGGCGGTGGCGACGAGGGAGGAGATCGGGCAGACGGCGCGCCAGCTCCTCGATGATCTCCCCCGCCGCAAGATGAAGTACCAGCGGGCGTCACAGGTGCTCCAACACCTCTTGGGCCCTTCGGGCATGGTGCGACAGGCGCTCCAGGAAGTCGCCGAGTGGTCCGAGCGGAGCCCGGAGCAGTACGCCGGTACGCCACGCTTCCGTGAGCTGGGCGAGCGACTGTGGCGTGCCGAAGAGATCGGCCGCATCATCGAGGACACGGACGCACTCTTCCGGACGTCCAAGCAGGCGAAGGAGCCGATCACCGCGGGTGCGCTGCGTCAGCTGCACGCCGCGTGCCGGTCCGTCGGTGAACTCCTGATGCGGGCCGAGGCGGCACACACGGCTTCCCGCCCCTATCAGGGCGTGAGCGAACGTGGCGTCCCCGAGCTGGCGTCCGCACTGCGCGACCTCGTCGACGAGCCCGCGCCGGCCGGCGCGGGCGGCGGCGCCCTGGCACTGCTGCGGGCCTGGCTGACCGGCGACCATGTGCGGTTCCCGCACACGGAGACCGCTGCCGACCGGCTCCGCGAGGACGGTGGACTCGTCCCGTCGTCCGACTGTCTGCTCCCCTTGCCGGACCTGCCCCGTGACCGCGAGGGAGAACCGGACCTCTCCCACCCGAGGGTTGCGCGGCGAATCGCCGCGCTGATGGCACCGGTGAATGGCGAGTTCGCCTTCGCCCGCTATCTCGACGACGGTGAGCTCCACCTCGCCAGGGCCCTGGCAGCCCTTGTCGAGAAGGACCCGGAGGCGTACGGATGCACCGACCCGGAATGGGCCGACGCCGCGGCTCGCCGGCTCACGCAGGCGCACGAGGACTGGCGGAGGGCGGTGGTCCAACGGCACCGCGCGGCAGCGGGTCTCCTCGCCCAGATGCGCACCTTGAACCAACTCACCGCCGACCAGGAACGCGAATTCGTCGGCCGTCTCGAGCAATACGCCGACGGAGAGGAACAGGGGAGGTACCGCCTCGCCGTCGAGTCCCTCCGGGACCTGGAGACCGAACTCGTCCGGCTCGTGGAGGACTACACGCATCAGCTGCGTGAGAAGCTCACCCAGCTGCGCGCCCGCCCCGGGCAACCGCTGTCCGCGGCCGACCACGATCGGATCGAGCGCCTGATCGACGAAGGGGACACGGTCACCGCGCAGGAGTTCCTCGCCCTGGCCATCGGCAACAGCCCCCTGCCCGAACGCCCGGCGGACGACGGTTCGGAACTCGCGGCGTTCCTGACCGGCGTGACGGCGCCCGACGCGCCCAAGGCGGGCGGGGAGGGCGTCGGCGCCGACTGGTGGGCCCGGCACTACGGCGGCCCGGACAACACCCTCACCCGCCTCGCCGACACGGCCCTGGAATCGTGGGCGGCCCTGTGCGCGCCGCAGGGCCGAAGCTACGAGTGGAAGCAGCACCTCGCCCGGGTGCTGCGCCTGCTCGGTCTCGACCCCGCGCAGGAGCAGGTCGTCGCCGAGAAGATGGCGCTGGGCCAGGGCATGCGCCGCTTCAAGGTGCGTGCCAAGGTCGCCGAGCGGGCGGGCTATGTCGCGGCCCTCGGCTCGCGCGCATCCTCGTACACGGTCCTGCTCGTCTGGGAGGAGCAGCCGGCCGACGGACCTCTGGCCCATCTGGAGGACGCCGACGTCGGTGCCAACATCGTCCTGTATCTGCACCCGCTCGGTCTCGAAGGCCGGAGGGGGCTCGCCGAGTCCGCCCGCTCCTCCGCGCAGCAGGCGCTGGTCGTGGACGCGGCGGTCATGGGCTGGATGGCCGCCCGTGCTCCCGGTGCGTTCCGCTCTCTTCAGCGGGTGACCCTTCCCTGGGCCGCGTACAACCCGTACACCCCGTTCGTCGCCGGACTCGTTCCTCCCGAGGTGTTCTACGGGCGTGACGTGGAGTTGCGTGAGGTGATGAGCCGCGACGGCGGCATGTTCCTCTACGGGGGGCGTCAGCTCGGCAAGTCGGCGCTGCTGCGCAGGGTCGCCGAGATCTTCCCCAGCCGGTCCGATGCCCATGTGGCGGTGTACCTGGACCTGCTCAAGGCCGAGATCGGCCATGCGGAGGCACCGGAACGGATCTGGAGCCGGCTGGTCGAGGATCTCAAGCGCAAGGGGGTGTTCAACCGGAAGATGTCCGAGCAGGCCAGCCCCGATGTCGTCGTCCGCAACATCCAGAGCTGGCTCGACGAGGACGACACCAGGAGGATCCTCGTGCTCGCGGACGAGGCCGACGCGTTCCTCAACACCGATTCGCGGCGTGCCTTCCGGGTCGGGAGCGAATCGACGTTCCCCAACGTCGGACGCATGCAACGGCTGATGGAGCAGACCGGACGACGCTTCAAGATCGTCTTTGCGGGTCTGCATCAGGTCCAGCGTTTCGGCCACCTCTCGAACGTGTCGACCGTACACGGCGGCCCCGACGTGCTCGTCGGTCCGCTCGGCACGCAGGCGGCCGTACGGCTTGTCACCGAGCCCATGGCCGCCCTGGGACACTTCTTCGAGCGGCCCGAACTGGTGTGGCGGATCCTGGCCATCACCAACTATCAGGCCAACCTGGTACAGATCTTCTGCCGCGAGCTGGTGCGGGTCCTGCACGATCGCCCGTACGCCTTCTCCGGTGGCCCGGACGGTTCGGTGAGGATCACGGAGGAGGACGTTCAGCAGGTCGCCGCGTCCGAGACCGTGCGACGGCAGATCGCCGAGCGGCTCCGCTTCACCATCAACCTGGAGGACCGGTACAGGGTCCTCGCCCTCGTCATCGCGCTGCGCAGCATCAAGCACGGATACCGGGGTGACTACTCGGCCAGCGAACTCCTTCAGGAGGCCAGGGAGGCATGGCCGGAGGGTTTCGAGATGCTGAGTGCCCAGCAGGCGCAGATCTTCCTCACGGAGATGGTCGGTCTCGGCCTCCTCGTCCAGCTCGGCGACCGCTCCCGATTCGCCGTCCGCAGCCCCAACGTCGTCAATATGCTCGGTACCCGAGAGGAACTCGAACTCGAACTGAGCGAGACCGATTTCGGCCTGCCGTACGACTACAACCCACGGGTTGCCCGGCGCATTCTCGGCCGCGACGCACGGCACGTGCAGATGTACAGCCCGCTCACCGAGGAGCAGCTCCACGAGACCGCCCAGCCTGGCGTCAGTCTCATCGGCACCACTGCCCTGCACCGACCCGAACTGGTCGGGCGGGCCGTCACCGCCTTCGCCGAGAACCGGGGTGTCGAGGTCGTCGCGTACCGCCATGGCGAAGACCTCACGGGGCTGCTCAAGAGCCGGGGCCGCAAGGCCCATGTGATCACCGCGGACATGCGCGGCGCGAGCCTGGACGAGTTGCGCGAGGCTGTTCGCTCCATGCTCGTTCATGCCGGCCCGGCAGCGGACCGGCTGGTCACACAGACCGAGCCGCGCACCAGTGGCAATGAGAACCGGGCCGTAGTCGTGGTCGCCGACGCGGCCGGTCTCGGCGCGCTGACCGCCGACGAAGGCCAAGACGAGCTCGCCGTCCGGTGGCTGCGTCCCCGCCGCTGGACGGCTGACGCCCTGCGCGCGTGGTCGGAGTGCCCCTTCGTCTCCCGGGAGGACCGCGACCGGCTCATCGCGGTGACCGGCGGATGGCCGCAATGGATGGAGATCGCGGTGACGGACGTGTCCGTACACGGCGCGACGCTGGAGAACGCCGTCGAGCGGATAAGGGACCTCATCGCCAACCCGCGCAACATCGACGAGCACCTTCGCCGTTCCGGGCTCGATGCGCGGGACCTGACTCTTCTCGCCGCCTGGACGGGGTACGTGGAGGAGGGGCAGGGCGTTCCCCTCGACGACGTCCAGGCTGCCGTCGAACTGCCTGAAGCGGATACTCACACATGGATCAATCACCTGGATCAGCTCGGCGTCCTCGACGACACGACTGAGGGTTTCGCGGTGGAGCCGGTCACCTACCGCGCGATCCGTGCGCGGGTGGCCGCAGAGGAAGGCTGACGTGGGCCGCGCACGACGCGATGCGCCGACGCCGGTGCCCGCCGAGTCCGGAGGCGCATCGCCCGCAGCCGACCCGCCTGTGGTGGAGCTGCCCGGTGTTCGAGGGCAGCTTCGCCGCATCGCCGCCGACCTGGCCTCCGGGCTCAGCTGTCTCTGGCTGGTGACGGACGCCGCAGTCGATTCGGGGCTTGCCGACGAGCTGTACGAGGCGGCGCTGGCAGGAACGCCGTTGCGCATCGACGTACCAGCTCCGGACACCACGGCGGCCGTGGCCCCGGTGGCCGATCCGGGCACCGGGACGGCGTCGGCACAGGCGGACTGGTGGACGGACACCGACTCGCTGCCCTATCTGGAACTCCCGGACAGCGGCTTCGATCTCGACCTCGGCTGGTCTGCCGACCTGCTCCCGGCCCGGGTTCCCGGCCCGCGCCGGGAGCGCGCGCATTCCCGGCACAACCCTCAGAGCCTGCTGGGGAGGCTCGGCAAGGAACTGTCCGTCGGGGCGGACCAGGCAGTCACCCGCCTCGTCGCACTGGAAAGGGAACGGCGCCCGCTCGTCGGTGTACGGGCCTGGACGGAGACGGACACGCCCGCGCCGGAACAGACCCAGCCGCCGGGCCAGGGACCTCGGGGCACCTCCGTCGCACATCTCTTCCAGTCCCTCGCCGCAGAGATCAAGGAAGCCGGCCTCGCCCCCGGTGAACGCCCACGTCTCCTGGTTGTGGCCCGCCTCCGAGACCTGCCGGAGTCCTTGCCGGACGAACTCGGCAAGGCGTACGGCGACACCGCCGTGCACTGGTGGTGGGGCACGCTCGGCCGGCTCGACACCGCCACCTTCATAGCGCCCCTCCTCGACCACCGGCCCGCCGGTGCGAGCAAGGGGCGAGATCCGTCGGCCGAGCGGATCCGCCGTGCGGTCCGAGCCGAGACCATCGTCGAGGTGTGCGGGCCCGACCTCGACCTCGCCCGGCGCCTGGTCCAGGAGTGGGACGGCACCCAGGACACGCTGGAGGTCGTGCTGGAGCGCTGCCTCGCCGCCGGTCCGGGATCCCGCCCCGACTGCCCTCGGCTCGATCGGGTGGGTGCTCTGCCCCGACCGGGCCCCGATCTCCGCCTGGCCTGGGCAGGCGACGCCATCGTCTCCTGGGAAGGCCGTCTGCGCCTTCATGTGGCGAGCTGGCACCCCGCCGGGGACGGAGGTCCGGCGGCCCTGCCCCGAGAGGAATCCCGGACGCGGCTGACGGCCCTGATCTCGCAAGCGCAGCAGCGTGTCCTTGTGCCGTGGATCGAAGAGGCCAGGCAGCGCGTCGCTGTCCGGGCACTCGGCCACCTCACCCGTCCGCCCTGGACCGTCGTCTCCCAGTACGCCGACCGACCGCCCGCGATCCTGGACACGATGCCTGAGCGCGCCTTCCTCGAGCTGCAGGTGGGCGAACTGCTCAAGGCGTACCGCGGCGGCGCGCTCGCACTGCCGACGGACGACGCTCGGCTGCTGCGACTGCTGGTCACATCCCGCAACGTGCTGGCCCACCGCTCCGTTCTCTACGACCGCACCCTGGATGAGCTGTGTGCTGCTTTGTCCCAGGCTGATCTGCGCACTCCGTAGACTCGGGGACGTGACTGAGGGCCGACGTCGGCTGTAGGGATCCGACAGGACACCCGTGCACCCACTGTCGGAGGTCGATTCCTCATGCGGGCGGTGGGACCGATAGGTTTTCGGCATACCAGACCGCTATCGAAAGGGTGATCCGTTGAGCCGCTCGGTTCTCGTCACCGGAGGAAACCGGGGCATCGGCCTCGCCATCGCCCACGCGTTCGCCGAGGCCGGCGACAAGGTCGCGATCACGTACCGCTCGGGCGACCCGGCGGAGCTGGAGAAGGCCGGCTTCCTGGCCGTTCGCTGCGACATCACCGACTCCGAGCAGGTCGACCAGGCGTACAAGGAGATCGAGGAGAAGCACGGTCCGGTCGAGGTCCTCGTGGCCAACGCCGGCGTGACGAAGGACCAGCTCCTCATGCGCATGTCCGAGGAGGACTTCACGTCCGTCCTCGACACCAACCTCACCGGCACCTTCCGGGTCGTGAAGCGTGCCAACCGCGGCATGCTGCGCGCCAAGAAGGGCCGCGTCGTGCTGATCTCCTCGGTCGTCGGTCTGCTCGGCTCGGCGGGGCAGGCGAACTACGCCGCCTCCAAGGCCGGCCTGGTCGGTTTCGCGCGTTCGCTCGCCCGGGAGCTGGGCTCGCGCAACATCACCTTCAACGTCGTCGCGCCCGGTTTCGTCGACACCGACATGACCGCCGTCCTCACCGACGAGCAGCGCGCCGGCATCGTGTCCCAGGTACCGCTGGGCCGTTACGCGCAGCCCGAGGAGATCGCCGCCGCGGTGAAGTTCCTCGCCTCGGACGACGCCTCGTACATCACTGGAGCCGTCATCCCGGTTGACGGCGGATTGGGCATGGGTCACTGACATGAGCGGAATTCTCGAGGGCAAGCGCATCCTGATCACGGGTGTGCTGATGGAGTCCTCCATCGCCTTCCACGCCGCGAAGCTGGCCCAGGAGCAGGGTGCGGAGATCATCCTCACCGCCTGGCCCCGGCCGACGCTGACCGAGCGCATCGCCAAGAAGCTGCCGAAGCCCGAGAACGTGAAGGTCCTGGAGCTCGACGTCTCCAACGACGAGCACCTCGCGCGCCTGGAGGGCCAGGTCCGCGAGCACCTGGGCGACCGCATCGACGGTGTCGTGCACTCCATCGGCTTCGCCCCGCAGGACGCGCTCGGCGGCAACTTCCTCAACACGCCGTTCGAGTCGGTCTCGACCGCCATGCACGTCTCGGCCTTCTCGCTGAAGTCCCTGACGATGGCGCTGCTGCCGCTGATGAGCGAGGGCGGCTCGGTCGTCGGCCTCACCTTCGACGCCAAGTTCGCCTGGCCGCAGTACGACTGGATGGGCCCGGCCAAGGCCGCCCTGGAGGCCACCAGCCGTTACATGGCCCGTGACCTGGGCAAGCAGAACATCCGCTGCAACCTGGTCTCGGCCGGTCCGCTCGGCTCGATGGCCGCGAAGTCCATCCCGGGCTTCGGCGAGCTGGCGAGCGTGTGGGACTCCCGCTCCCCGCTGGAGTGGGACCTGTCCGACCCGGAGCCGGCCGGCCGCGCCATCGTCGCGCTGCTCTCCGACTGGTTCCCGAAGACCACCGGCGAGATCGTCCACGTGGACGGCGGTCTGCACGCGATCGGCGCCTGACGCCTCCCCGCAGTGCTCCGAAGGGGCCGGACACCCGCCGCGCGGCGGGTGTCCGGCCCCTTCGCCGTTCCGCAACCCGGGCCCGAGTCGAAAAGTCTGGCGAATCACCGCAGACTGGTCGAAGCGTGACGTTCGGAGTGTGACATTCCGGCTACCGACAGGCGTGCCGACAGACCGACGGCGAGCCACGGACGGGCCACGGACGGGGAGGAGGTACGCACATGCGCGCGCTGTACTCCCGGGCCCCGGCCCTCCTCTCGGCCGCCGCGCTCCTCGCGAGCCTGGCCGGTCTCGCCATAGCCGCAGAGGTACGGGCCGCCCCCGCACCCGCCGAGGACGCGCCCCGCTCGGCCCCCGCGGCCGATCCGGACGAGACCGTCGGCGCCTCCTGCCGCACGGTCGTCGAGGGCTCCTCGGTCACCGCCCACTGCCAGAACCCCTTCCCCCGCACCGACCGCGTCCGCCTCCACGTCGAGTGCGACCGCTGGTGGGACGTGGACAGCGACAGCGCCCCGGTCGAGGTCGGCCCCGCCGACTACGCCCAGGTGTCCGGCCGCTGCTGGAAGGAGGTCCGCTCGGCGTGGATCACCCACGAACCGGCGGCTCCGGGCTCCTGAGGCACAGGAACGGATAGCTCGCCGCCTCGGCCGCCGCCCGCTCGGCGTCGCCCGCGCGGACCGCCTCGACCAGGCGCGCGTGGTCCATGTGGTTCTCCGGCCGCAGCTCCCGGCCGACGTCGCCGCGCAGCCACTCCCGCAGCACGTGCCCGAGGTCCGCGTAGAGCTCGGTCAGCACCTCGTTGTGCGAGGCGACGACCATCGCGTGGTGGAAGGCGGCGTCGACCGTCACGAACTCCTCCGCGTCGCCCGACTCCCACGCCTCCTCGCGCCGCGCGAGCAGCGCGTCCAGCTGCTTCAGGTCCCGGTCCGTGCGCCGCTGCGCGGCCAGCCGGGCGGCCGAGGACTCCAGGGTCGAGCGCAGCTCGGCGACGTCCCGGGGGTCGGAGCCGGCGAACCTGCGGTGCATGACCCCGGCCAGCTCGCTGGTCGCCACCACATAGGTGCCCGAGCCCTGCCGGATGTCGAGCAGCCCGTTGTGCGCGAGCGCGCGCACCGCCTCGCGGACGGTGTTGCGGGCCACGCCCAACTGCTCGACGAGCTCCGGTTCGGTCGGGATCCGGGTGCCCACCGGCCACTCGCCCGAGGTGATCTGGTTCCGCAGCTGGGTGATCACCTGATCGGAGAGCCCGGCACGCCGGGGATGGCCGAGCGCCATGGGTTGCACCTTCCGTCGTATCGGATCCCGCTCCATGGGGGACGGGTCGTTCGAGATTGAAAGATTGGACAACCAATCATCCCATGATTCTATGATGCTTCCATGCCTGACGAGCCGCAGACCCTCGCCCCCACCCCAGAGGCCGCCCCCACCGAGACCCGCCCCCGCGCGGGCACCGCCGAAACCGTCGCGCCCGCCGGCCCCGCCCGCTGGCTCACCGGACTCGTCGCCGTCGGACTCGTCCTCGCGGCGGTCAACCTGCGCCCCGCCATCACCAGCCTCGGCGCCCTCCTCGAAGAGGTCCGCGACGGGCTCCACATGAGCGGCAGCGTCGCCGGCGTCCTCACCTCCGTACCGCCGCTCTGCTTCGCCGTCTTCGGCATCGCCGCCCCACGCCTCGCCCGCCGCTTCGGCCCCGCGGCCGTGGTCTGCGCCGGCATGGGCGCCATCTTCACCGGCCTGCTGCTGCGCCCCTTCGCCGGCTCCACCCCGGCCTTCCTCGCCGCCAGCGCCCTCGCCCTCATGGGCATCGCGCTCAGCAACGTCCTGATGCCGGTCATCGTCAAGAAGTACTTCCCCGACCGCGTCGGCAGCATGACCGGCCTCTACTCCATGGCCCTCGCCCTCGGCACCTCCCTGGCCGCCGCCGCGACCGTGCCCATGACCGAGGCGATGGGCGGCGATTGGCGCCTCGGGCTCGGCGTCTGGGCGGGCCTCGCGGCCCTCGCCGTGCTGCCCTGGCTCCCGCTGCTGCGCGACCGCTCCATGACCGCGCCCGGCGGGCCCGCCCTCGCACCGGCCGCCGCCGAACCCGCCGCCGCGCCCCGGGTCACCCGGAGCCGCACCGCCTGGGCCCTCGGCGTCTTCTTCGGACTCCAGGCCACCGGCGCGTACATCACCATGGGCTGGATGCCGCAGATCTTCCGCGACGCCGGTGTCCCCGCCTCGACGGCGGGCGTGCTGCTCGCCGTCACGATGGTCATGGGCGTTCCGCTCGCCTTCGTCATACCCCGGCTCGCGACCCGGATGAAGAACCAGGGCCCGATCGTCGTCGCCCTCGGCCTGTGCGGCCTCACCGGCTACACCGGACTCGCCTTCGCCCCCGCCGCCGGCGCCTGGCTGTGGGCCCTGCTCCTGGGCGTCTCCAACTGCGCCTTCCCGCTCGCCCTCACCATGATCGGGATGCGCTCGCGGACCGGCGCCGGCGTCGTGAAGCTGTCCGCCTTCGCGCAGAGCGTCGGCTACCTCATCTCCATCCCCGGACCGCTCCTCGTCGGCATCCTCTACCAGCACAGCGGCGGCTGGGGGCTGCCCATCGCGCTGATGGCCGGCCTGATGATCCCGCAGATGATCGTGGGCAGCCTCGCCGGCCGGGACCGGACGGTCGAGGACGAATGCTGAGATGCGAGACTGATCCCATGCCTGTACTCGAACCGAACCCCCAGAACGGCCAGAAGAAGTTCCTCATCGTGCTCGGCGCGATGCTGGGCATCACCGCCGTCATCGCCGTGATCGCCTCCATCGCCTCCCCCTGACCCGGGCCGTCGTCGTCGGGCGGACAGGGGTGGGACACCGGGTGGGGTGGTGCTAGCCCCCCTGTCCCCTAGGGGGTAGGTGTCAGGGTGAAGTGGGTGGCTCACCTGATGGGCCGAAGGCCGCGCGCTCCGTACGTTGGAGACATCGCGGAGAACGGCTCCGCACAGTGACTCTGACCCACGGAGGCGGCCATGTCGGCGCAGACCCACACCAGCAGCCGGAGGGACCTCGTTCGCGCGTCGGCCGGTGTCGACACCCGGCTGCCCTGGTGGGCCCTCGCCCTGCCCGTGCTCGCGTTCGTCGCCCTCTTCCTCCTCATAGCCGGTCCCGAGCAGGCGCAGGCGGCGAGCGGCGAAGCCGTCGTCGGACGCGTCCTGGAACAGCTCCAGCAGACGCTGTCCCTCTGAGGTGTGCCCCGGGACGCTCTCCGAGTCAACACGGCCTGATTCGTGCGAAGCTGTGGAGATGAGCGTCGACACACCCCGCAGGATCGTGCTGTTCCGACACGCCAAGGCCGACTGGCCGCAGACCTCCGACCACGAGCGGCCGCTCGCCGACCGCGGCCGCACGGACGCCCCCGTCGCGGGCCGCCGCCTCGCCGCATCCGGTGTCTCCCTCGACCTGGCCCTGTGCTCGACCGCGGCCAGGACCCGCGAGACCTGGAAGCTGGCCGTCCAGGAGCTCCCCGAGCGCCCGAAGACGGTGTACGAGGAGCGGCTGTACGAGGCCTCCCTCGGCGAGCTCATCGCCGTGGTCAACGAGACCCCCGACACGGTGAACGGCCTCCTGCTCATCGGCCACAACCCCGGGATGCACGCCCTCGCCGACGCCCTGTCCGGCGAGGTCGAGGGGGACGCCCTCGCCCGCATGAGCCGCAGCGGCTTCCCCACCTCCGCCTTCGCCGTCGTGACCTTCAACGGCTCCTGGAAGTCCGTCGAGCACGGCGTGGGCACCCTGACCGACTTCTGGACCCCGCACGACTGAGCCCCCGGCGCCGGTACGCGAAGGGGCCCGGCCGTCGACCGACGACCGGGCCCCTTCCCGTACGCGTACCGCTCAGTGGAGCAGGTCCCCCGTGCCGCCGTCCGCGGCCTCGACCTCCTCGCGGGTGATCCCGAGGAGGTAGAGCACGGTGTCCAGGAACGGCACGTTGACCGCGGTGTCCGCCGCCCGGCGCACCACCGGCTTGGCGTTGAACGCCACCCCGAGACCGGCCGCGTTCAGCATGTCCAGGTCGTTGGCGCCGTCGCCGATCGCGACGGTCTGCGCCAGCGGCACCCCGGCCTCCTCGGCGAACCGGCGCAGCAGCCGCGCCTTGCCCGCCCGGTCCACGATCTCTCCGGTCACCCGGCCGGTCAGCCGCCCGTCCACGATCTCCAGGGTGTTGGCCTGGGCGAAGTCGAGCCCCAGCTTCTCCTTGAGGTCGTCGGTGACCTGGGTGAAGCCGCCGGAGACGACCCCCACCTGGTAGCCGAGCCGCTTGAGGGTACGGATCAGGGTGCGCGCCCCCGGGGTCAGCCGGACCTCGGAGCGGACCTTGTCCACCACCGAGGCGTCCAGACCGGCGAGCAGCTCCACCCGGGCGTGCAGCGACTGCTCGAAGTCCAGCTCGCCGCGCATCGCCGCCTCCGTCACCTCGGCGACCTTGTCCTCGCAGCCCGCGTGCGCCGCGAAGAGCTCGATGACCTCGTCCTGGATCAGGGTCGAGTCGACGTCCATGACGACGAGCCGCTGGGCCCGCCGGTGCAGTCCGGCCGAGACCACGGCCACGTCCACGCCGACCGAGTGGGCCTCGGGGGCCAGCGCGGTGCGCAGCGGCTCGGCCTCACAGCCCGAGACGGCGAACTCCACCGCCGTCACCGGATACTTGGCGAGCCGGAAGATCCGGTCGATGTTGCCGCCGGCCTCCGTGATCCTGGCCGCTATGGCGGCCGTCTGCTCCGCGGTCAGCGGGTGCCCGAGCACGGTGACGTGCGAGCGCCCCTCACCGCGTGGCCGGTTGTCGCCCGTGCCCGAGATGATCTCGGCCTGGAGCTTCATGGACTCGGCCCAGCTGTGCACGGTCGCGCGGAGTTCGCCCTGCGAGGCGACGGTCGGCTCGGTGACGAGCGCGCACAGGACGAGCCGGCCGCGGGAGACGACCTGCTCGATGTCCACGACGTCGACGGAGTAGGCGGCGAGGGTGTCGAAGAGTCCGGCGGTGATCCCGGGACGGTCCTTCCCGAAGATCTTGACGAGAAGCGTGGGAACGTCCGCGGCGGCGAGGTGCGCGGCGGGATCGTCCGAGGTGGGAACGTCTGAGGTCTGCGATGCGCTCATGGTGCGTCCACCGTATCGGGCACCCCGTGCCACCCGGCCCCCCGTCCCGCCTGCCGGACACCCGCGTGGCCGCAGGCTTGTCACGGGGGAGTCCGCCGTGCGGGTACCGGGGTGTGCCCCGTGCGGGTTGCGCAAGCTCTTCACGCGGCCCGACTTTCGGATACGGCCCAGGGCCTGAAATAGTTCCCCCGGATGTTCATCATCCCTGGGCTCCCGAAGACGGGGGTACCGCGGGGGACAAGTAGTGGGGCGTGGAGTGCCAGAACTCGTACTGGAATTGAATGGAAGGACCTGGACCCTCGATCCGTCCAGGTCGTACACCCTCGGCCGCGATCCCCAGGGCGACCTGGTCATCGACGACGCCAGGGTCTCGTGGCGGCACGCCACCATCAGCTGGGGCGGCCGGAGTTGGGTCATCGAGGACCACGGCTCCACCAACGGCACGTTCGTGCGGGGCCAGCGGGTCCACCAGGTGGAGATCGGCCCGGGCTCGGCCGTCCACCTCGGCAACGCCACCGACGGCCCGCGGCTGAATCTCGCCGCCACCGGCGCACCGGCCCCGCAGCAGGCCGCCGCACCGGCCCAGCAGGCCCCCGCGCAGCCCGCGCACCAGGCGCAGGCCGCCGCCCAGGCGGAGTGGGCCACGCACCAGGCCCCGCCGCAGCAAGCACAGCAGCAGGCCCAGCACCAGGCCCCGCCGCAGGGCTGGCAGCAGCCGCAGCAGCAGGCCCCGCAGCAGGCCCCGCAGGGCGTCCCGCACCAGCAGGCTCCGCACGCCCAGCCGCCGCAGCCGCAGGTCCCGCACCAGCAGGCCGGCCCGCAGGGCGCGTACCCGGTGCACGGCGACCGCAGCCCCACCACCTTCCACCAGCTCGACCTCGGCCATGTCATGCGCATCGGCCGTGGCCTGGAGAACGAGCTGGTCGTCTCCGACCTCCAGGTCTCGCGCCAGCACGCCAAGTTCCAGGCGACGCCCGACGGCCGGTTCGAGATCACCGACCTCGGCTCGCACAACGGCACGTATGTCAACGGTCAGCCGATCGCCAAGGGCGGCACCGCCCTCATCGGCCCCAACGACATCGTCGGCGTCGGCCACTCGACCTTCCGGATCGTCGGCAACCAGCTGGAGGAGTTCGTCGACACCGGCGACGTCTCCTTCTCCGCCCGCCACCTCACGGTGACGGTCGACGGCGGCAAGCAGATCCTCAAGGACGTCACCTTCGGCGTCCCGGAGAAGTCGCTGATCGGCGTCATCGGCCCGTCCGGCTCCGGAAAGTCCACCCTCCTCAAGGCGCTGACCGGCTACCGCCCGGCCAACGAGGGCGACGTCCTCTACGACAACCGCAGCCTCTACAAGCAGTTCGCCGAGCTGCGCCAGCGCATCGGTCTGGTCCCGCAGGACGACATCCTGCACAAGGAGCTGACCGTCCAGAAGGCGTTGCGCTACGCGGCCAAGCTGCGCTTCCCCGGCGACACCGCCGAGGCCGAGCGCGAGGCCCGCATCGACGAGGTGCTGCGCGAGCTCAAGCTGGACATCCACAAGGAGAAGAAGGTCACCTCCCTCTCCGGCGGCCAGCGCAAGCGCGTCTCCGTCGCCCTGGAGCTGCTGACCAAGCCCTCGCTGATCTTCCTGGACGAGCCGACCTCCGGCCTCGACCCGGGCATGGACCGCGATGTCATGCAGCTGCTGCGCGGCCTCGCCGACGACGGCCGCACCGTCCTCGTCGTCACGCACTCGGTGGCCGAGCTCGGCCTGTGCGACAAGCTGCTCGTGATGGCGCCCGGCGGCTCGGTGGCGTACTTCGGCCCGCCGGAGGAGGCGCTGAACTTCTTCGGCTACTCCACCTGGGCCGACGTCTTCTCCGCCTTCGAGAACTACCGCGACTACGACTGGGCGGGCCGCTGGAAGGGCTCGCAGCACTACCAGATGTACGCGGCCGAGATCGACGCCGTCGCCGCCCAGCCGGTCCAGCTGCCGCAGCAGGCCCAGCAGGCGCTGGCCCGCCCGCCCAAGCCGCAGGGCTGGGGCTCCCAGCTGTGGACCCTGATCCGCCGCTATGTGTCGGTGATCGCCTCCGACCGGGGCTTCCTGGCCCTGATGGTGATCCTGCCGGCCGTGCTCGGCGCGGTCTCCGTGGTCATCCCGGCCGACTTCGGCCTCGGCAAGCCCGTCGCGCCGTCCCGCTTCAACGGCGACGCCGGCACGATCATGCTGATCCTCGCGGTCGGCATGTGCTTCTCGGGCGCCGCCAACTCCGTACGAGAACTGATCAAGGAACGGGTCATCTACGAGCGGGAGCGCGCCACCGGCCTGTCCCGCTCCGCGTACCTGATGTCCAAGGTCATCGTCCTCGGCGTGATCACCGCCTTCCAGGGCGTGATCATCTGCGGCATCGGCTTCTCCACCCGCGAGCTGCCGGAGGAGGGCCTGTTCATGCCGCCGGCGATCGAGCTCTGCATCCAGGTCATCGCCCTCGGCCTGACCTCGATGATGGTCGGCCTCGTCATCTCGGCCCTGGTGAAGACCGCCGAGAAGACCATGCCGCTGCTCGTCATGTTCGCGATCATCCAGGTCGTGTTCACCGGCATCCTCTTCCAGGTGTACGGCTCGCCCGGCCTGGAGCAGTTCGCCTGGCTGATGCCGTCCCGCTGGGGCATCGCCGGCGCCGGCACCACGCTCGACCTGGCGCACCTGATGCCGCCGTGGGACCACAAGAACCCGGACAACCTCGACGCCCTGTGGGAGCACTCGGCCGGACAGTGGGGCATCGACCTCGGCATCCAGCTGCTCATGGCCACGATCTGCTGCGTGCTCGTCGCGCGGCTGCTGCGCCGCCACGAGCCCGAGGTCATGCGCAAGTAACGGCCACGGCCACGGCCGCGAGGCCACGCCCGAAGGGCGGCACCCCGTGCGGGGTGCCGCCCTTCGGCATGTGCGGGGGCGCGGAGCGGGAGGCTCAGTACGCGCTGTTGACGTTGTCGATCGAGCCGTAGCGGTCGGCCGCGTAGTTGCAGGCGGCGACGATGTTGGCGACCGGGTCGTACTGGTCGAACTTGGTGCCGGGGATGTGGTACGCCTTGAAGGTCGGGTAGATGACCTGGAGCAGACCCTTGGACGGGACGCCGTTGATGGCGTTGATGTCCCAGTTGTTGATGGCGAACGGGTTGCCGCTGGACTCGCGCATCACGTTCTTGTGGATGCCGTTGTAGGTACCCGGGATGTCGTGCTTGTCCATGATGTAGAGCGCCTCGCGGATCCAGCCGTCGAGGTTGTTCGCGAAGACCGGCGCGCGGACGGCGGCGCGGCTCGCGGCCGCCTTCGCCTCGGCGCGCTTCTTGGCGTCGGCCTTCGCCTTGGCCGCGGCCTTGGCCTTCGCGTCGGCCTTCGCCTTGGCGTCCGCCTTGGCCTTCGCGGCGGCCTTGGCGGCGGCGTCCTGCTTGGCCTTCAGCTCGATCGTGGACTGCTGCGAGTCGAGGCTGGCGGCCAGAGCCTTGGCCTGCGGGCTGTTCGCGTCGTACGACCAGGCGACCTGCTGCGTGTTCGCCAGGGCCTGGGGCTCGGTCTCGGTGGCGCCGCCGTTGCCCGGGACGAGGGAGATGCCGACCGCTACGGCGCTGAGCGCGGCGACGCCGGCGATCGTGGCCTTGTGGGTCTTCTTCAGACCACGACTGTGGCCAGGGGTCTTCGCAGACATGCGGCAGTACCTCTTCGAATCGCAGGGGGTCGCTCAGGCCGGGCGGCACTGCGCCTGCTTCGGCGGCGACGGACGCAATTCTTAGCGGCCGCAAAATCCCGTGGCAAAGGTGTGACGTACGATCCGGGATAGTGGATCAGGGGGTGTCCGGGGGCGCCCCCGAACACCCCCGAGGCCAGTCCAGGCAGCGTCGATCCACCCCCTACGGATCCACTAGGGGGAGTCGTAAGTGATGTGCGTCCTATGCGCGGGCTCACATCGGGGACGTAACAGGCTCACCAGGCGTTGCGTCAGCAATGCGCACAGTGAGGGTTGTCCTCCGGGAGGATGAGGTGGACGTCCCCGAACTCGTGCCAGAGGTAGCGCTCGCGCACCGCCTCGGCGTACGCGCTGCGCAGCGCGGGCCGCCCCGCCACCGCCTCCAGCATCAGCAGATGCGAGGCCGCAGGCTCGTGCAGCACCGTCAGCAGCCCGTCCACCACCCGCACCCCCCGCTCGGGCGTCACGACGAGCCCGGTCCACCCGGCCGCGGCCCGCACGACGCCCCCGACCGCCGCCGACTCCAGCGCCCTGACGGCGGTGGTCCCCACCGCGATCACCCGGCCCCCGGCGGCCCGCGCCTCGTTCACCAGCCGTGCCGTCTCCGGCGGCACCTCGAAGCGCTCCGGATACGGCGGCTCGTGCGCCTCCGACGACGCCACGCCCGTGTGCAGGACGAGCGGGGCGATCCGCACGCCCCGGCCCTCCAGCTCCGCGACCAGCCGCGCCGTGAACGGACGCCCCGCGCTCGGCATCTCCGCCGAGCCCCCGCCGTCGGGCGAGGGCCGGGCGAACACCGTCCGGTACGCCGCCACCGGCTGGTCCCGCTCCGTGTACCCGTAACGGATCGGCCGCCCGTACCGCGCGAGCAGCCCCGCCACCTCGACATTCGGCCGCGCCCACCACAGCCGCGCCGACCCCCGCGCCAGCGGCTCCTCCAGGACCAGCCGCGCCCCGCCCGGCAGCCGCACGACCACCCCCGGCGGACCGCCCGCCCGCGGCCGGGTCGCACCCGCCCGGTCCGGGGTACGCAGCTCCACCGCCCACCGCCGGTCGTCACCCCGCGTGGAGAAGTGGACGACCACCACCTCCCCACCCGGCTCGGCCCCGACCCGCCCGTCCACCGCGGCCGCCAGCGTCACGGAGGTGTTCACCACCAGCACGTCCCCACCCCGCAGCAACAAGGGCAACTCCCGAAACCCCCGATGCGCCACCTCCGTCCCCCGGGACACGAGCAGCCGCACATCGTCCCGCCCGAGCCCCGGCCCCCGCTGCTCGGCGGGCAGACGCGCGGCCAGCTCTCCGGGGACCTCAGGGAAGTCACGGACGGGCAGGGCCGCTCCACAGCCCCGCACCCGCGCCTCCGGGACCTCCCACAAGCCGCAGGCCGACCCGCTCCGCCCGCCCCCCAGGCCCACACTCACCCCTCCACCCCCACCAGCTCCGCAGCCGTGTACCGCCCGCTCGCCGGACGGCGCTCGACCAGGGACAGGAAGCCCGGCACCACCGACTCCGGCGCCGGATGCGGGTCCGTGTCGTCCGGGACCGCCGCCGCGTACAGGTCCGTCGCCATGTCGCCCGGGTCCACCGCCCACACCCGCAGCCCCGGCTCCTCCACCGCCAGCACCGCCGCCAGCTGGTCGAGCGCCGCCTTCGACGCCCCGTACCCGCCCCAGGTGCCGTACGGCTCCGCCGCCGCGTCCGAGCTCACCGCGATCACGGCTCCCGCCGCGCTCTCCCGCAGCAGCGGCAGCCCCTCCTGTACGAGCCCGAGCGCGGCCACCGCGTTCGTCTCGAACGCCGCCCGCAGCCCGTCCAGCGGCAGCGCGTCCAGCCGCACCAGCGGCTCCGCGCCCAGCACGCTCGCGTTGCTCACCAGCAGGTCGAGCCCGCCGAGCCGCCGCGCCGCGGTCACCAGCTCCGCGCGGTGCGCCGGGTCCGTGACGTCCCCGGGCACCGCCACCACCCGCGTGCCGTGCGCCCGGGCCGCCGCCGCGCTCTCCTCCAGGACCGGCGCCGTACGGGCGTCGAGCACCAGGTCCCAGCCCCGCGCGGCGAGCCCCGCCGCCAGCGCCCGGCCAAGACCCTTCGACGCCCCCGTGACGATCGCGGCACCCATGACCGCACCCCTCTTCTCCCACGTACGAGACTTCCGCGTACGAACCGATGGGATCCAGCCTCGTGACCCGCCCCGCCCGCCGCCTCGTCCCCCGGCCCCGACCGCCCAGGGCACTTCGACCTAGGCCCCGGGTCCCGCCCCACCGCCGTCCCCGGACGGATACGGACTGTCACACCCCGCCGGTACGGTGAACACATGAGTCACCGACCGAGCTCCGGCCTGGCCGCCGTGAGCAGCGCCCTGCTGGCGATGAACCGCCAGATGGAGGTCCGCGACGTCCTCAAGACGATCGTCGCGTCCGCGCGCGAGCTGCTCGACGCCGAGTACGCGGCGCTCGGCGTCCCCGACGACCACGGCGGCTTCGCCCAGTTCGTCGTCGACGGCGTCAGCGACGAGCAGTGGCGGGCCATCGGCCCCCTGCCCCGCCAGCACGGCATCCTCGCCGCGATGCTCCACAAGGCCGAGCCCGAGCGCCTCGCCGACGTCCGCGAGGACCCCCGCTTCGAGGGCTGGCCCGAGGCCCACCCGGACATGTCCGACTTCCTCGGCCTCCCGGTCCGCGACGGCGACGAGATCCTCGCGGCCCTCTTCCTCGCCAACAAGCGCTGCCCCAAGCCGGACGGAGGCTGCGGCTTCACCGCCGAGGACGAGGAGCTCCTCACCCTCCTCGCCCAGCACGCGGCCATCGCCCTGACCAACGCCCGGCTGTACGAGCGCAGCCGCGAGCTCACCATCGCGGAGGAGCGCTCCCGGCTGGCCCACGAGCTGCACGACGCCGTCAGCCAGAAGCTGTTCTCCCTGCGCCTCACCGCCCAGGCCGCCGCCGCGCTCGTCGACCGCGACCCGGGCCGCGCCAAGGACGAGCTCCACCAGGTCGCCCTGCTGGCCGCCGAGGCCGCCGACGAGCTGCGCGCCGCCGTCGTCGAGCTGCGGCCCGCCGCCCTGGACGAGGACGGCCTGGTGCACACCCTGCGCACCCAGATCCAGGTCCTCGACCGCGCCCACACCGCCCGCGTCACCTTCGACAGCTCCGGCGTCCGCGCGCTGCCCGCCGCCCAGGAGGAGGCCGTGCTGCGGGTCGCCCAGGAGGCCCTGCACAACGCGCTGCGCCACTCGGGCGCGGCCCTGGTCACCGTCTCCCTGACCCGCAGCGGCCAGGGAGCGCGGCTCGCCGTCACCGACGACGGCCAGGGCTTCGAGCCGCGCACCGTCCGCAGCGCGGGCCGCCACCTGGGCCTGGTCTCCATGCGCGACCGGTCCGCCGGGGTGGGCGGCACACTGACCGTGACATCGGCCCCGGGGCGGGGCACCACGATCGAGATGGAGGTCCCCGGTGGCTGAGGAGAAGAGGAAGGCGATCCGTGTCCTGCTGGTCGACGACCACCAGGTGGTCCGCCGCGGCCTGCGCACCTTCCTTGAGGTGCAGGACGACATAGAGGTGGTGGGGGAGGCGTCCGACGGCGCGGAGGGCGTGGCCGCCGCCGAGCAGCTGCGGCCCGACGTCGTCCTCATGGACGTCAAGATGCCCGGCACCGACGGCATCGAGGCGCTGCGCCGCCTGCGCGAGCTGGCCAACCCGGCGCGCGTCCTGGTCGTCACCAGCTTCACCGAACAGCGCACGGTCGTCCCCGCGCTGCGCGCCGGCGCGAGCGGATACGTCTACAAGGACATCGACCCCGACGCGCTCGCCGGCGCCATCCGCTCGGTCCACGCCGGACACGTCCTGCTCCAGCCCGAGGTCGCCGGCGCCCTGCTCAGTCAGGAGGACCACGGCCAGGGCGGCGGCACGGGGCGCGGCTCCACGCTGACCGAGCGGGAGCGGGAGGTGCTCGGCCTGATCGCCGACGGGCGCTCCAACCGGGAGATCGCCCGGGCGCTCGTCCTCTCCGAGAAGACGGTCAAGACCCACGTCTCGAACATCCTCATGAAACTGGACCTGGCGGATCGCACCCAGGCCGCCCTCTGGGCCGTACGGCACGGCCTGACGACCTAGGGCCGGTCCGGCGCGGCGGGGGCACGCCCGTTCCCCCAGTCATACCGTCGTGTGTATGTCCCCCGTTCGGCGCAACCGAGCGGGGCCGGCGGCGTTCTCCATGGCGTGCTGCGGCGGACCGGCCGCAGCGATGACCAGGAGGATCCTGAAGTGAACAACCTCAAGAAGGCCGCTGCCCTGACCATGGTCGCCGGTGGCATCGTCGCCGCCGGTGCGGGCGTCGCCTCCGCGAACGCGGACGCCCACGGCCAGGCCGTCCACTCCCCGGGCGTCGCCTCGGGCAACCTGGTGCAGGTCCCGGTCCACGTCCCGGTGAACGTCTCCGGCAACACGGTCAACGTGATCGGCCTGCTCAACCCGGCCTTCGGCAACGGCGCCATCAACCACTGACGCCCACCCCGAAACCCCGGCCCCCGGCAGATCCCCCGGGGGCCGGACCCATGCCCGGGAGCGCCGGCCCTAGAACCCCCGCTCCCGCTCCCGCTCCTCCACGTACGCGTTGTACGCCGCCACCTGCGCCCGCCGAGCCACCCGCTCCACCGGCCGCAGCGCCGCACCCCGCGCCGCCATCTCCGCCGCGCTCACCGCGCCCCCGTGACCGTGGTCGTACGCCAGGTCCACGAGCAGGCCGATGCGCTGGGCCAGTTCCAGGACGCGGACCGCGCGGGGCGGGTAGCCGGGGGCCAGGACCTCGCGGCCGGCCTCCGCGCGGGCGCGGTACGCGTCGCGGGCCGCGTCCGCCGTCGGGCCCGAGGCGGCCACGTCGAGGCGGGTCAGGACCGTCGTCGCCTCCCGCAGGGCCTCCGCGAGCTCCCGCTCCGCCTCGCCCAGGGACGGCACGTCCGCCGGCGGAGCCTCCCGTACCGCGAGGCAGCGCCAGACGACCTCCACGTGCAGATCACCCGCGGGCCCCGCCTCCGAGACCTCCGGCACCAGGCCGTACGGGGCGCCGAAGCCGACCACCGCCTCCTCCGCCTCCAGCGCCCGCGC
Organism: Streptomyces sp. NPDC094032; assembly: GCF_040303965.1. Lineage (NCBI taxonomy): Bacteria > Bacillati > Actinomycetota > Actinomycetes > Kitasatosporales > Streptomycetaceae > Streptomyces > Streptomyces sp. NPDC094032. The sequence goes on from NZ_JBEOUE010000013.1 coordinate 217,753, forward strand.
GTTGAACTCCGGCGGGCCGCTCAGCCCCAGCGGATGCCCCGGCGCGGGCAGCGCCACCCGCCACCCGGTCACCCCGAGCCGCCGCAGCCGCCCCAGCGCCAGCGTCAGGCCGACCGGCCCCGCCTCGCCCGGCAGCCCCTCCACGCGGTGCACCGCGTCCTCCCCGACAATCGCGAGCGCGGCGTCGTCCGGCGACACCGCCCCGGCCAGCAGGGCATTGCCCCAAGCGGCCAGACGTCCTGAGCGTGGTTCCGAAAGCATGCCCCCCAGCGTAGGGACTCCCGGGCGGCCCCACGGCGGAAAGCAAGCCCTAAGGACCGGCCCACCCCGTCGGTGGCGTAGGTTTTCCTCTGGACGCCGCGCCCACAGGCGCAAGGCGACGACAAAGATTCGACCGCAAGGGGAGACAACGCGCTCATGAGCGATGTACTGGAGCTGGTGGACGTATCCGTGGTCCGCGACGGACGCGCTCTGGTGGACGACGTCTCCTGGTCGGTCAAGGAAGGCGAGCGCTGGGTCATCCTCGGCCCCAACGGCGCCGGCAAGACCACCCTGCTCAACCTCGCCTCCAGCTACCTCTACCCCACCAAGGGCACCGCCACCATCCTCGGCGAGCGCCTCGGCGCCGTCGACGTGTTCGACCTGCGCCCCCGCATCGGCATGGCCGGCATCGCGATGGCGGAGAAGCTGCCCAAGCGCCAGACCGTCCTCCAGACCGTCCTCACCGCCGCGTACGGCATGACGGCGACCTGGCACGAGGACTACGACCCGGTCGACGAGGAGCGCGCCAAGGCCTTCCTCGACCGCCTCGGCATGACCGACTACCTGGACCGCAAGTTCGGCACCCTCTCCGAGGGCGAGCGCAAGCGCACCCTCATCGCCCGCGCGATGATGACCGACCCCGAGCTCCTCCTCCTCGACGAGCCCGCCGCCGGCCTCGACCTCGGCGGCCGCGAGGACCTGGTCCGCCGCCTCGGCCGGCTCGCCCGCGACCCGTACGCCCCCTCGATGATCATGGTGACCCACCACGTCGAGGAGATCGCCCCCGGCTTCACCCACGTCCTGATGATCCGCCAGGGCAAGGTCCTCGCCGCGGGCCCCATGGAGACCGAGCTGACCTCCCGCAACCTCTCCCGCTGCTTCGGCCTCCCGCTCGTCGTCGAGCACGTCGGCGACCGCTACACCGCCCAGGGCCTGCCCCTCAAGTAGGCGGAGGGAAGGGCGTAGCCACCGCACAGAGCCACGCCCCCACCGCACCCTGTCCCGGAAGCCCCACCCGCCCTACCATGACCTTGTGGACATCGACGCATGGATCTGGTGGCTGATCGGCGCGGTGGGGCTCGGCATTCCCCTGGTCCTCACCGCGATGCCCGAGTTCGGCATGCTGTCCGTCGGCGCGGTCGCCGGAGCGGTCACCGCCGCCCTCGGCTTCGGCGTCGTCCCCCAGGTGATCGCCTTCGCCGTGGTCTCCGTGGCCCTCATCGCGGTGGTCCGCCCCATAGCGGCCCGCCACCGCGACGACCGCCCCCGACTGGTCACCGGCATCGACGCCCTGAAGGGCCGTCAGGCCCTGGTCCTGGAACGGGTGGACGCCGACGGCGGCCGTATCAAGCTCAACGGCGAGGTCTGGTCCGCCCGCACGCTCGACACGGGCCAGAGCTTCGAACCGGGCGAACAGGTCGACGTCGTCGACATCGACGGGGCCACCGCCGTCGTCATGTGACCGAACCTCGCCCATGACGCCCCGCGGTCTGGGAAACTCGATCATCATCTCGTAGTCAACCGGCAACCCGCAGCGAAGGGCACAGGGAACACGATGTCAGCAGTCATCATCGTCCTGATCATTCTGGTGGTGCTTGTCTTCATCGCCCTGATCAAGACCATCCAGGTCATCCCCCAGGCGAGCGCCGCGATCGTGGAGCGCTTCGGCCGCTACACCCGCACGCTCAACGCCGGACTCAACATCGTGGTCCCGTTCATCGACCGCATCCGCAACCGCATCGACCTCCGCGAGCAGGTCGTGCCCTTCCCGCCGCAGCCGGTGATCACCCAGGACAACCTGGTCGTCAACATCGACACCGTCATCTACTACCAGGTCACCGACGCCCGCGCCGCGACCTACGAAGTCGCCAGCTACATCCAGGCCATCGAGCAGCTCACCGTCACCACGCTCCGCAACATCATCGGCGGCATGGACCTGGAGCGCACCCTCACCTCCCGCGAGGAGATCAACGCCGCCCTGCGCGGCGTCCTCGACGAGGCCACCGGCAAGTGGGGCATCCGCGTCAACCGCGTCGAGCTCAAGGCCATCGAGCCGCCCACCTCCATCCAGGACTCGATGGAGAAGCAGATGCGCGCCGACCGCGACAAGCGCGCCGCGATCCTCACCGCCGAGGGCATCCGCCAGTCCCAGATCCTCACCGCCGAGGGCGAGAAGCAGTCGGCGATCCTGCGCGCCGAGGGCGAGTCCAAGGCCGCCGCGCTCCGCGCCGAGGGCGAGGCCCAGGCCGTCCGCACGGTCTTCGAGGCCATCCACGCCGGCGACCCCGACCAGAAGCTGCTCTCCTACCAGTACCTCCAGATGCTCCCGAAGATCGCCGAGGGCGACGCCAACAAGCTCTGGATCGTGCCCAGCGAGATCGGCGACGCCCTCAAGGGCCTCTCCGGCGCCTTCGGCAACGTCGCCCCCGGCGTCCCCGGCTTCGACACCAAGGCCGCCCCGCCCAAGGACGGTTCGCAGCGCCGCGAAGAACCCCCGGTTGACTGACACGTACACGTAATCCTCGTGCATGATCTGTGCGAGCCCCTCGACCCGGGACCGATGGCACCAGGGCGGGGAGGCGACTCACTGACCATGTAAGGAGATGGCGTTGTCCATCTGGGAAGCACTGGCAGTCTTCGGCGCCGGCACAGCCGCCGGCGCCATCAACACCGTCGTCGGATCGGGAACCCTCATCACGTTCCCCGTCCTCCTCGCCACCGGCCTGCCGCCGATCACCGCGAACGTCTCCAACACCCTCGGCCTCGTCTCCGGCTCCGTCAGCGGCGCCATCGGCTACCGCGGCGAACTCAAGGGACAGAAGAACCGCGTCCTCCGACTCGGCGGCACCGCCCTCGTCGGCGGACTCGTCGGCGCGATCCTCCTCCTCTCCCTGCCCTCCGACGCCTTCGACGCGATCGTCCCCGTCCTCATCGGCATCGCGCTGCTCCTTGTCCTCCTCCAGCCCCGCATCGCCGCCGCCGTCCAGCGCCGCCGCGAGGCCAACGGCACCGAGGCCCACCCCGACGGCGGCCCCGTCCTCCTCGTCGGCCTCTTCCTCGCCAGCGTCTACGGCGGCTACTTCGGCGCCGCCCAGGGCGTCCTCTACCTCTCGCTCATGGGCCTGCTGATCCACGACACCCTGCAGCGTGTCAACGCCGTCAAGAACATCCTCGGCGCCGTCGTCAACGGCGTCGCCGCCGTCTTCTTCCTCTTCGTCGCCGACTTCGACTGGACGGCCGTCCTGCTCATCGCCGTCGGCTCCACCATCGGCGGCCAGATCGGCGCCAAGGTCGGCAGACGCCTCTCGCCCACCGTCCTGCGCGGAGTGATCATCGCCGTCGGCATCGTCGCCATCCTCCAGCTCACCTTGAGATGACGAAAGGGCCCGCCCCCGACCGGGGCGGGCCCACACACACGTCGACAGCCGCCTACGCGGCCTACGCGGCCTGATCAGTCAGCCAGTCCGGCAGCTCCGACCGCTCACCGGCCCGCATCGCCAGCAGCATCGCGTCCGCCGGAGTCGGTACGAACGGCTGGCGCAGCAACGGCATCCCCGCCTGCTCCGGCGTACGGTCCGCCTTGCGGTGGTTGTCCTCCGCGCACGAGGCCACCGTGTTCAGCCAGTGGTCGCCACCCCCCTGCGCCCGGGGCACGACATGGTCCACCGTCGTCGCCCGCCGCCCGCAGTACGCGCACCGGTGCTGATCCCGCACCAGCACACCCCGCCTCGACCACGGAGCCTGTCTTCGGAAGGGCACCCGGACATAGCGGCACAGCCTGATCACCCGGGGCACCGGCATGTCCACGGCCGCCGCGCGCACGCGCAGACCGGGGTGTTCCTGCTCCACGACGGCCTTGTCCTGCAGGACAAGCACCACCGCACGGTTGAGTGTGACCGTAGAAAGCGGCTCGAAGCTCGCGTTCAGTACCAGCGTGTCCCGCATTGTGCCCACCTCCCGTGTGCCGGCCAAGACCCCCATGTGGGCTCCGGGCTTGGATCAACTCTGGCCGGGCACGCCGGGTAGGACAACGCAATATCCGCGAAAACAAAGATGCCCGCTTCTGATCTCTCCAAGACCAGAAGCGGGCAAACAACCAACGAACGCTCAGCTGTGCGCGGGACCCGTGTACTCGCCCACCAACTGCGCGCGCCCCAGCGTGTGGAAGCGCAGATGGAAGCCGACCGCGGCCGGCGAGGCGTCCGCGTCGGGCCCCAGCTTCTCCGTGTCCACCGCGTACACGGTGAACACATAACGGTGGTTCTCCCCGGCCGGCGGCGCCGCCCCGCCGAAGTCCCTCGACCCGTAGTCGTTACGGACCTGCACGGCACCCGCCGGCAGCCCCACGAACGACCCCGAACCGGCACCCGCCGGCAGCTCCGTCACCGACACCGGCAGATCGAACAGCACCCAGTGCCAGAACCCGCTGCCCGTCGGCGCGTCCGGATCGAAGCACGTCACCGCGAAGCTCTTCGTCCCCGCCGGAAAGCCGTCCCAGCTCAGCTGCGGCGAGGTGTTCCCCGCCGCGTACACCTGAGCGTCCTTCAGCACCCCGCCCGGCACGATGTCGTCGCTCACCACGGTGAACGCCGGCACCGGCGGGTGGAAGTCATGGGGGAGCGGTGCCCTCTTGCCCTCGGCCACGTCTGGAACCTCCGTATCGCTGGCCACTCCGAACACGTCCTGCGCGCCGAGCCTAGAGCCAGTTGCGGCGACCGCCGACCTCGGCGAGCCACTGGTTCAGGTAGGCCGCCCAGTCGGTGGTGTGGAAGTCGTGCAGCCCCACCGTGAACGACCGGAACGAGTCGCTGCCCTCGGTGAACAGACCCGGCTTCTTGTCCATCTCCAGGACGACGTCCATCTCCCGGTCGTCCGCGACGAAGCTGACCTCGACCTGGTTCAGCCCCCGGTACTGCTGCGGCGCGAAGAACTCGATCTCCTGGTAGAACGGCAGCCGCTGCCGCGTCCCGCGGATGTGCCCCCGCTCCATGTCCGCGCTCTTGAACCGGAAGCCCAGCTGGAGGAACGCGTCCAGGATCGCCTGCTGCGCCGGCAGCGGGTGCACGTTGATCGGGTCCAGATCCCCGGAGTCCACCGCGCGGGCGATCTCCAGCTCCGTCGTCACCCCGATGTTCATGCCACGCAGCTGCTGCCCCGCGATGGCGGTGACCGGCGTCTCCCACGGGATCTCCAGACCGAACGGCACCACGTGCACCGCGCCCGCCTGCACTTCGAAGGCCCCGCCGAGCCGCACCTTCACGAACTCGATGTCCTGCTTGTGCTCCTGGTCGCCGCCCTCGACCTCGACCCGCGCCTGCAGACCGACGGACAGCCCCTCGATCTGCTGGGCCACGGAACCGCCCTGGATCCGCACCTCGCCCTGGACCACACCACCGGGGACGACGTTCTCCTCGGTGAGCACGGTCTCCACCGACGCCCCGCCCGCACCCAGGCTCGCGAGCAGCTTCTTGAACCCCATCAACGACTCCTTATGTGTCCTGCGCTGTCTGACCCCTACATACGCGTGACGACCGTAGCCGGTTCCCCACTACCCTCGGACGCCATGAGCGAGAGCCCCGACCGTACGCCGCTCCCGCGGGCCTTCTATGACCGCCCGGTACTGGAGGTCGCCCCCGATCTCCTGGGCCGCACCTTGGTACGGAACTCCCCGGACGGGCGTATCGAGCTCCGCCTCACCGAGGTGGAGGCGTACGCCGGCGCGATCGACCCCGGCTCCCACGCCTTCCGCGGCCGCACCGCCCGCAACGCCGTCATGTTCGGCCCGCCCGGACACGCGTACGTCTACTTCACCTACGGCATGTGGCACTGCCTGAACCTGGTGTGCGGCCCGGAGGGACACGCCGGCGGAGTCCTGCTCCGAGCGGGCGAAATTCTCAGCGGTACGGAACAGGCCAGGAAGCGACGTCTCTCGGCCCGGTACGACCGCGAGCTGGCCAAGGGCCCGGCCCGCCTCGCCACCGCCCTCGACGTCGCCCTCTCCCTGAACGGCACCGACACCTGCGCGGGCCCGGACGCCCCGCTCTCCCTGCTCACCGGCACCCCGGCCCCGCCCGACCAGGTACGCACCGGTCCCCGCACCGGGGTGGGCGGCGACGGCGCCCCGCACCCCTGGCGCTTCTGGATCGACGGCGACCCGACGGTGAGCCCGTACCGGGCCCACACGCCGCGGAAGCGTCGCCTTGACTCGGGCGCAACAGGTGCGTAATGTGGCCCGAGCCGCTTGAGACGGGCAGTGCTTACTCAAGCCTCCCCAGAGCGGTCACCCACTCCTTACGACGAATCCCAACGGGACCTATTTCGGCATGCCGGAATTCGTTTCGAAAGGCTCGATTATGAGTCTCCAGGGAAATCGGCTAACGTAGTGGACACGCCGGAAGGCCCCGAAAGAAACAAATTCGGGACCGGAAAGCACCGAGGAAATCGGATCGGAAAGATCTGATAGAGTCGGAAACGCAAGAACGAAGGAAGCGCCCGGAGGAAAGCCCGAGAGGGTAAGTACAAAGGAAGCGTCCGCACCTTGAGAACTC